>CALWKN010000297.1 GCA_944381265.1 uncultured Clostridia bacterium | reverse complement strand
TCCTTTGGCGGTATGCCGGAAGCCCCAGCGCCGATGTCGGGCAGGACTTCGCAGATGAAAGCGAGATCGCTTCCTATGCTGTGGCGGCGGTGGACTGGGCAAGAGCCAACGGTGTGGTGAATGGTGCAGATGGAAACCGTTTCCTGCCTCGAAACAGCGCGTCCCGGGCAGAGGTGGCCACCATGCTGCGTAACTTCCTGACTATGGATGGGACAGAGGAGCCGGAGCAGCCCTCCGATTCTTCCCGTGTCCTGGTGGTCTATTTCTCCGCCACTGGTAATACCGAATCTGTGGCCAACACGATTGCAGACTTGACCGGCGGCGATCTCTTTGAGATTACACCGGCAGATCCCTACACCAGCGACGATCTGAACTGGACGGACGAGAACAGCCGGGTAGTCTATGAATATGAAAACCCGGAGGCACGCGATATAGAGCTGGCAGAGGACACGGTGGACAACTGGGATGAGTATGATGTAGTCTTTATCGGCTATCCCATCTGGTGGGGCATCGCCGCCTGGCCCACGGACAGCTTTGTGGAAGCCAACGACTTCACCGGCAAAACTGTGATTCCTTTCTGCACCTCCTCCAGCTCCGGCCTGGGCCAGAGTGGAGACCTGCTGGAGGAGCTGGCCGGCACCGGGAATTGGCTGGAGGGCCAGCGATTCCGGGGCGGCGCTCCCGCGGCGGACGTGGCCGCCTGGGTGGAGAGCCTGGATCTGGCGTAATTCTGACTGGAAACAAGAGGTAATTTCCCTATGAAAAACGTGGAAGGCAAGGTCGTTTTGATCACCGGCGCCTCCTCCGGCATTGGCCGGGAGACGGCCCGGGTGCTGGCCCAGAACGGGGCCAAGGTGGTCCTCAGCGCCCGGCGGGAGGACCGCTTGAAGGAGCTGGCTGCCGAGCTGGGCAAAAGCGCCGCATATCTTCCCTCCGACGTGTGCAGCCTGGACGATATGCGGGCCCTGGCCGCCCTGGCCAAGGAAAAATTCGGCCGGGTGGACGTGCTGTTCGCCAACGCCGGCATCATGCCCGGCAGCAGCATGTCCGAATTGAAGGTGTCCGACTGGATGGCCATGGTGGACATCAACATCAAGGGCGTCCTCAACGCCATGGCGGCGGTGCTGCCGGAATTTGCCGCCCAGAAGCGGGGCCACATCGTGGTGACCTCCTCCATGGCGGGCACCAGGTCCGTCCCCGGCAACGCCGTGTACTGCGGCACCAAGCACTTCGTCCGGGCTATGCTGGACTCCTTCCGCATGGAGTCCATCCAGGAGGGCACCCACATCCGCACCACCACCATCTACCCCGGCGCCATCCGGACGGAGCTGCTGAACACCATCGCCCCGTCGGAGACCAAGGCCATGGTGGAGGAATTCTACAAAAACGTGGGGCTGGAGCCGGAGGTCATCGCCAACGCGGTGCTGTACGCCGTGTCCCAGCCGGACAATGTGGACGTCTCCGACCTGGGCGTGCGGCCCAGCCTGGAGAGCTGAAGAAAGGAAGCGTCTTTTATGGAAAATTTCGTCTATGAATATCCCACCAAGGTCTGCTTCGGCAGGGGCGCGGCAGGGCAGCACCTGCCCGGCCTGCTGGCGGGCTACGGCCCCAATGTGCTGCTGGCCTACGGCGGCGGATCCATCAAGAAAAACGGCGTCTATGAGGAGCTGACCGGCATCCTGAAGGCCGCCGGCAAAACCGTTACCGAGTTCTCCGGCATCATGTCCAACCCCACCTTTGCCAAGGTGCGGGAGGGGGCAAAGCTGGCCCGGGAGCATCACATCGACCTGATCCTGGCGGTGGGCGGCGGCAGCGTGGTGGACTGCTGCAAGATCGTGGCCGCCCAGGCCGTCACAGACGAGGACCTGTGGGACCTGGAGATGGTTCAGCACAAGACCCCCGCGGCGGCGCCCATCCCCCTGGGGGCGGTGGTCACCGCCTCCGGCACCGGCGCGGAGATGAACGGCGGGGCCGTCATCACCAACGAGAGCGCCAAGATTAAGGGGGGAATGTTCGCCGCCGCGCCCCGGTTCGCCATTCTCGACCCAGACTATACCATGACCCTGCCCCGGATGCAGGTGCTTTCAGGGGCCTTTGACACGCTGAGCCACGCCATGGAAACCTACTTCGGTCGCTCCGACCAGGACAATGTATCGGACGAGGTAGCCCTGGCCATCATGCGCAGCACGGTGGTCAATATACGGACTTTGCTCCGGGACATCAATGATTATACCGCCCGGAGCAATCTGATGTGGACCTCCGCCATGGCGGAAAACGGGATTTTGAAAGTGGGTCGCCTGACCGATTTTGAATGCCACCAGATCGAGCACCAGCTGGGGGCCTACACAGACTGCAACCACGGGCAGGGTCTGGCAGTGCTCCATCCAGTCTATTACCGCCATATTGTAAAGGATGCACCGGAGAAGTTCGCCCGGATGGGTCAGGCTGTCTTTGGTGTGGAGGGGGCCGAGGCCGCGGTGGAGGCGTTAGTCGCCTTTATTCAGGAATGCGGCCTGCCTACCAAGATGTCGCAGCTCCGCTCCAAAGAGGAGATTACCCCTGAGCTTCTGCGCCAGGTGGCCGATAGTACCAATCTGCTTCCCAATGGCTATAGGCAACTTACCCACGACGAGGTGTATGAAATTTTGATGGAGTGCGTTTAATCAAATCGTCTTGCGTGATAGCAAACTGCACTTGCCAAATGGATTTATCGTTAAAATCAGGTGCTTGACACAGAGTTTGATATTGAAGTGAGGCAAGAGATATGGATTCGAAGCAAAAATCACGGTGGATACACTGCCCGATCTGCGGCGGTAAAACAAGAACAAAGGTGTATGAGAATACCGTCTTGGTCAAGTTCCCGCTCTACTGTCCAAAGTGCAAACGGGAGATTCTGATCGATGTGGTAAAACTAAAAATGGTACCCAGCAAAGAGCCGGACGCTTAAAGCGCAGAGCCTGCTACCCGATATTTTACCGGGAGCAGGCTCTGTTTGTGTTTAAGGGGATTATTCAATTTTAAGGCAACACCGCGCAAATGGCCTTTTGAGTAGAAAAAGTATCCCGACCATGAATCATGATCGGGATACCCCTCTAAAATGTCTGCATGTGCGCACTGACTCAAGCTGCCAGGCAGGGCCTGT
>CALWKN010000296.1 GCA_944381265.1 uncultured Clostridia bacterium | reverse complement strand
ATTCCCATTCGCCATAGGACATGTAGGTGCCCAGCGTCAGCTCGCGGCCATCGCGCAGTGCGCGCTGGGCCATCCGAGCGCCGCGTTCTTCGGCATACTTGCGGGTGCATAACAAAAAGACGCGTTCGGGACCTGCGGGGTCAAGCTCGTGAATCAGGCGGTAATATCGTGCGGCGATAAAGGCGTGCTGTGTTTCGTTGAGCATACTTGTCCCTCCTGTGTTATTTTAATATCTTTATTATATCTGCTGTGCAGAGATTGTCAATCGGCGCCGGCCGGCGTGCATAGAATGTGGTGGGGAGGCATGAGCCTTCCCCTTGGGAGGAGGAAAACTTTTGTATCATAACAACCCAATGCCACATTCAGGATGTGGCTGGTGGAGATTATGCTGCTGCCCGCCGGCTGCAGCGGGCATGACAGGGGCCACAGGTCTGACGTAAACATGGATTTATGCACACTGTTAACCTGCAAGCTGTAACGGGTTGTATGCGCTTCTAAACCGCCGTTTTATTCTCTATCACAGTCAGGATATTACGGCTGTTTTCAATGTAGTCAACCACCCGTTGAAAGCCGTCGGCAAAATTGAAATCGACTGTTATCTCCCCATTTTCATGTACCCAAATCGTGTCAATGAGTTCAACCAATATACCACGGTTTAGGGTCTGAATATTCTTGTGTTTTAAAAAGGCGGTGAGATACGGGTCGTCGGCTTCAATGCCTTCAGACATTACCTGCATTTCCTCTTTGAGATAACAAATATTGGCTTCAAGCTGCTTTATCTGCTCTGCAATTTTGCTTTTCAGGCGGCGGTATTCGTCCTGTGTGATCTCGCCGCTTTTCCAGTCAAGATACAGGCTGTCGGAAGCATCTTTATGCTGCGCAAGCTGCTTTTCAGCTTTATTTAACGCATAAGTCAACCGTTTGCTTTCCCGATTGATAACAGGAGCATTGTTGATTTTCTCGATTTCTTCCGCCAGCTGATCGACAATGGCGATCTGCGCCTGAATAGCCGCCAAAACCGCGTTTTCCAGCTTATCCTGCCGGATAGAATGTTTGCTGCAAATCTTCTTATCGGTGTAGCTGCGGCAAGCGTAGTAGGCAATATCGCGGGCGGTTTTCCGATGCATGGCCTTTTTGCAGTCAGCACAGCGGACAAAGCCTGACAGTAAATAAACTTCCCGTTTGCCTGGCGCAGCCCTTGTATCCCGCTGATGCAGGGCTTGCGCTTTCTCAAATGTTTCCCTGTCAATGATCGCTTCGTGTGTGCCCGGGACAACAAACCATTCTTCTTCGGGGACGCTCACCTGCTTATGCACTTTGTAGCTGATTATGCGATTACGGCCTTGCACCATAACGCCGATATATACGGGGTTTTGCAATATGCTTGAAATTGTTTTGGAAGACCATAGACCGTCGTTTTGGCCGGAATGAGGGTTGCTGTACTTAAAGCCCTTTTTCTTCTTATAGGCTTCGGGGTTAAGCTCTCCCATTTGGTTAAGCCGTTTTGCAATTCCCTTTTTGCTGTACCCCTCACCTACAAACCAATGATAAATGCTTTTGACGACTTCGGCCGCTTCTTCGTCTACCAAAAGGCGGTTTTTGTCGTTTGGATCCTTTTTATAGCCGTAGGGTGCAAACGAGCCGATAAATTCGCCGCGCTCACGCTTCATCTTAAAAGTCTTGCGGACTTCTTCTGAGGTGGTCGCGGCAAACTGTTCGTTGAACATCCCCCGAATAGGCACTTCGAGGCCGCTGGCAGAGCGAGGATTGGCATAGGTATCAATAAATGGAGTGCCGGTACAAATAAACCTTGCGCCATGCAGAGGAATAAACTCTTCAAGGAATTTTTGCTGGTCGGCCAAGTTGCGAAAGCCTCTGGCGAGGGATTTGATAATCATGCAGTTAACTTCCTTGCTTGCAATGCAGCTTTCGAGCCGTTTAAATGCCGGCCGCAAGGTATCCGTACCTGTCAGCCCGTCATCGGCAAATACGTCTACAATCGAAAAACTTCCCGGATCGAAGTAGTCATCTACAAAGTCGAGGAGTATTTTTTCCTGATTGATGACGCTTTCGCTTTCATTTTCGTTTTCGTCCTCTTTTGACAACCTGATATAAAGCCCGATTTTCCAAAAAGGTTCAACAGATGTTTTTTGTGAATGGTTTTTTCGTATGCGGGGCATGATACCTCCTTCCCCCTATAATTACGGCTCTATTATATCATTTTTGCCATATAGCCACAAGAGTGAGAGCAAGCTGAGGCGTGCTATTTGAGATTGACGAAGTAGTTATAAAGCGATTGCTTCAGGGTTTTTTCTTCCGAGACAAACCGTATTTTCACAGGTGTGTCGCCGCAGAGGAAGCAGTACGGATTTTTAATTTGTCCGAGATAGCTCTGCATTTTTTGTTCTCCCGGCAAAGAGGCGTCGATATGTACGCTTCTGACATCAACCAGAGCATTACGGTCTACTTTTGTAATATCGACATTTTTCATTTGCTCAAGCTGCGCCTTGTTTATCATTTTCATTCCCTCCCGATGATATTGTTTATATGGAAACATATGTACTTCGGCTTGTACGGTATGAGAAAAGACTTTATTGCCGAAGCTATGAATATCTTTCTGGTAATACCTGCATCCCGGCCCACTTCCTGCGCTCATGGATTGACCGCGTATTTTCAGGCTGCGCTATGCGGCATTTCAACGTCAGGCGAGCTGATGCACACTATCTGACGCTCCTGTATTACCACCGGGACAGGGGTATGACAGCCTGTTTAAACGAGCGCGCCGTATTTGTCAAAGTACATATTTTCCCATCCAAGGGCCGTACAACCAAAAAAAGCGCGTGAAAGCAAGATTTTCTGCGTCTTAGAGAAAACAAAATATAGCAATATATGAATTGACAAACACAATATATTGTGATAAAATGACCCTGTAATTGATTCTTTGTGCGTCCCTCGGTTTTGAGGGCAGGCATTATGTGCCTGCAGGCGGGTATAGCCGCATTGCACACGTTGTCAGATTTGTACGGGTTACCAGCGGCCGGGCTGCGCGTGATCGGGCGGAGGGGCGGCTGGTATTTTCAATTTTACAGGGCTTGTCCCATCGCGAAGGCGAGAATGACTGGATTTTACCGCATGGCAGTTTCATGCCGGCATTCAGTTGTTCCCGCCTTTTCTTTTTGCCTGAAAGCCGAGATGGATTTATGGATAAAGCAAAAAAGGAAGGAGAGCGTGTATGAAGCATAAAAAGAGATGGAAACCCGGCGGCCGGCCGAGACCGTCTGCCAAAACGACAAGAGGCAACTGCCGGCAGGCAGAGAAGATTAAGCTTCGGAACATGGTTTTAAGAGGAGATGAGCTTGTATTTGACGAAGTGTTCAGATTACCGGCCGCATGAGCTGGCAGATACGTCGGCGATGTCCCGCGGCGAGTGGCTTACCTGCCGGAGACAGGGCATCGGCGGCAGCGACGCCGCAGCCGTGCTTGGCATCTCACCGTTCCGCACAGCCAGAGACCTGTATTTTGACAAGCTGGGGTTTCCCATTGAGGCCGACGAGGAAAACTGGGTTGCCTTAGAGATGGGCAGGCTGTTAGAGCCGCTGGCGGCAGATGTGTTTGCAAAGAAAACCGGGCTGGACGTCTACCAGAAAAAGGTGATGTTTCAGCATCCGCAATACCCCTGGATGCTGGCTGATCTGGACTACCTGGTTAAGCTTCCCGATGGCGGCACCGCTATTTTAGAGTGCAAAACAAGCACATCGGGCGCCGGAGACCACTGGCTTTATAACGGCCGGGATGTTGTGCCGGCTTATTACGAAAGCCAGGGGCGGCACTATATGGCGGTTATGAACATCAGCAGGGTATATTTCTGCTGCCTGTTTACAGATACCCGCGAAGCGATTATCAGAGTCATTGAGCGGGATATGGCCTATGAGGACGAGCTGATCGCGCTGGAACAGGTTTTCTGGCAGGAGAATGTCCTTGCCAAGGCGCCGCCGCCGTATACCGAAGACGGCGACCTGGTGCTGAAGAGCCTGCAGCGCCTGTATGGACCGTCAGACAAAGACGCGCCGCCAGCAGCTATCACACCGGCACAGTTTGCGAAGATCGAGAGATATTTACAGCTGCAGGAGGCAAAGGCTGCTCATGACGCCGCAGGCAAAGACCTGGAGACGGAGATGAAACGCCTGAAGGCCGCGATTGTGGCAGATATGGGCAAAAGCTGCACGGCAGTCTATAACGACAAAGAAAGCAGCTATACCATCACGTTTAACCCGGTCTACAGGAGGACCATATCAAAGGAAGGGCTGGAAAGGCTGAAAGTGATGCACCCGGATATTTACGCCGAGTATGTCACAACGTCTGAAAGCCGAAGGTTTAACATTAAGAAAGCTGCGTCCGCAGCTTAATTTTTCGGAGGTGAAAAGAGATGGGCATAGTGGCAGCTTTTGATAAGGTGCTGTATTTTAACCCGGCCAGCCAGTATACCGTACTGCGGATGAAGACGGCAGATATGATGATACCGGATGCGGCAAGAAGCCCATACCGCTATCGGGATCACCTGATACGGTTTGCGGCGTCGGGATACGGCCTGCCTCAGACAGACGCCGTAAAGATAGAAATAGACGGCGAGTGGGAAGATGGAAAGTACGGGTATCAGCTTAAGGTGCAGCATTGGCGCGAGGTAGTGCCGCCCACCATTGAAGGGGTGAGGGCCTATCTGGCGTCCGGACTGCTCAAAGGCATCGGCTCAAAAACAGCAGAGGGCATTGTCCAGCGTTTTGGTGTGCAGTCTCTTCATGTTTTGGAACATACACCGGAAAAACTGCTGGAAATCAGGGGCATCACAGAGGAAAAGCTGGAAGAAATCAAAGCCGGCTACGCAGAAAGCAAAGTCATGCGCGATTTGCTGGCAATTCTCGCCCCATTCAAAGTGACCCCAAACACGGCCATGAAAATCTATCAGCACTTTGGCCCTGGGGGTGTGGAACTGATACGTGAAAGCCCGTACCGCTTGTGCCAGGTTCCCGGTTTTGGGTTCAGACGCGTAGACGCCATTGTTCAGAAGTCCGGCGGCAGCCTGCATGACCCTATGAGAGTGCAGGGCGCTTTGATCTATGCACTGGAGAAATCCCGAAACGAGAAAGGACACCTTTATCTTGAAGCCGAGGTCCTGATACAGACTGCATTACAGCTGCTGAACGATACCATCCTGCAGCCGCCCATGCGCCTGTCCCGGAAGCAGGTGGAAAATGAACTGGAAAAGATGATTATGTCTGATGTGGTAGTGTCCAATAAAGGCAATATCTACCTTCCGCATGTTTACAGGCAGGAGCTCGAAACCGCGTACAAGGCGGTGCAGATACTCTCTGCAGCGCCAAAGCCGGTTGAACTTATGCCCGTCATCGAACGGGTAAAAGGCCAGCTGGGCATCGCGCTATCGGATAAGCAGCTTGAGGGAGTAAAGATGGTGTTCAGGCACAACCTGTCTATTATCACCGGCGGACCCGGTACCGGCAAAAGCACCGTTTTGAAGGCAGTGACCCAGGCGTACCGCATCCTGTACCCCAAAGGGGAAATGCGTCTGGGTGCGCCCACCGGAAAGGCCAGCCGCCGCATGACTGAGACAACAGGCATTGCAACGGCTCAAACCCTGCACAGCCTCTTGCATTTAAGAGGCGATGACGGGGATTGGCAGGGCAGAAAACGCAATCAGGATCTGAGTGCGGACT
>CALWKN010000295.1 GCA_944381265.1 uncultured Clostridia bacterium | reverse complement strand
CGAGGGGGTGTCGGGGGAGACTTCCCCCGACGTTGATCAAAGCGAACCCGTATGGGTTCGCTTCCGCTTCCTATATCTATTCCTATCCCTATATCCCTATATCCCAATATATCCCTATTCCTATTTCTCCACATCTGCCGCCTCTTCCGCCGCCTCCCGCGGGCGGCAGGCACGCAGCAGGGCGGTCAGGGCGGCGGCCGCGGCGGCGGGGTCGGGGCAGGCGCGCAGGGCGCGCAGGAGCTCATCCTCCGCCGGGGTAAGCGATGGCTGCTCCAGGCCGAGCAGCTCCGGCGCGGAGACGCCCAGCGCCGCGCTCAGCGCCTGGAGCTTGTCCAGCGGCAGGCGGCGCGCGCCGGTTTCGTAGCCGGAATAGGTCGTCTGCGCCAGGCCCAGCGCCCGCGCCACTTCCCCCTGCGAGCGGCCGCGCCCGGCGCGCGCCCCGGCGATCCGCCGCCCCAGCTCCCGGTAGTAGGCCCTTTCCTCGTCCATGCCCGCGCCCCCCTTCTCTGCCTTTGAGGATAGCACGCCGCGCGCCCCTTGGCAACCGGAAAAAATTAACCGAAAATTTGATTTTCCTTTGCAGCCGTGATATACTTATCTGTAGGGCGCGTAAACGTTACCGCGCGACATTTCTTTGAGAAAAACATAGGGGGCGGTTTGCAAATGAGACGATTGAGACACGCGGACGCGGACATGACGCAGGGCGTCATCTGGCGTCAGCTCCTGGATTTTGCCATTCCCATGGCGCTGGGCCTGCTCTTTCAGCAGCTGTACAACACCGTGGACACCATTGTCGTGGGCCAGTTCGTGGGCAAGGAGGCCCTGGCCGCCGTCGGCAGCGTCGGCAGCGTGGTCAACATGCTGGTGGGCCTGTGCGCCGGGCTCTCCACCGGCGCCAGCGTCATCATCTCCCAGTGCTACGGCGCGCACGACACGGCCCGCCTGCACGACGCCGTGCACACCACCATCGCCCTGACGTTCATCATGTGCGTGGTGGCCACGTTCGCCGGCCTTGCCATGGTGCCGCTGATGCTGGACATCATGGCCACGCCCGACGACGTCATCGAGCTTTCGCGCGAGTACCTCAACATCTACTTTGCCGGCATCACGGGCCTGCTCATCTACAACATGGGCTCCGGCATACTGCGCGCGGTGGGCGACTCGCGCCGGCCGCTGTACTTCCTGTGCGTGTCGGCCCTGACCAACATCGTGCTGGACCTGGTGTTCGTGGTCTGCTTCCACTGGGGCGTCGCCGGCGTTGCCTGGGCCACGATCATCTCGCAGTTCGCCTCCGCGGCGCTGGTGCTGATCGTGCTCACCCGCTCGCAGACCTCCTACGGCCTGCACTGGCGGCACATCCGCATCGTCAAGGGGGTGCTGGGCCACATCATGTCCATCGGCTTCCCCTCGGGCATCCAGCAGGCCATCACCTCCTTCTCCAACGTGTTCGTGCAGTCCTACATCAACTACTTCGGCTCCGCCTGCATGGCGGGCTGGTCCAGCTACAACAAGCTGGACGCCTACATCTCCGTGCCGCTGCAGGCCATCGCCCTGGCCTCGACCACGTTCGTGGGCCAGAACTACGGCAGCGGCAACCTGGAGCGCACGCGCAAGGGCGTGCGCCAGGCGCTGGGCATGTCTCTGGTGGTCACGGCGGGCCTGGGCGTGCTGGTCATGATCTTCTCCCGCCCCAGCCTGCGCCTCTTCACCTCGGACGCCGAGGTCATCGACTACGGCACGCGCTTCATCATGATCATCTCGCCCTTCTACATCATGAGCTGCTTCAACCAGATCTACGCCGGCGCCCTGCGCGGCGTGGGCAACGCCAACGTGCCCATGATCGTGATGCTGGGCTCGTTCGTGGTCTTCCGCCAGATCTACCTCTTTGTCAACCGGGCGCTGTTTGACAACAGCTTCATCGGCGTGTCGCTGGCCTATCCCATGGGCTGGGTGCTGTGCAGCCTGCTGCTCTTCATCTGCTACCACCGCAGCGTGATCTGCCATCCGGAGCGGGCGAAAAAGCCCGCGCCGAGCGAGGCGGCCGAGTGAAGAGGGAGCTTGCAACGCCGCGGCTGCGGCTGCGGCCCTTTGCGGAAAAAGACCTTGCGGCGCTGCACGCGCTGCTGCGCGACCCGCAGGTCAACACCTTTTTGCCCTGGTTCCCGGTGGAGACGCGCGAGGGCGCGGAGGCGTTCCTGCGCAACTGGAGCGGGGAAGGGCATTACGCCGTCGTGCTGCGCGATGGGCCGGATGCGCTCGTGGGCTATGTGAACCAGGAACTGGACGGCGCGCGCGACCTTGGCTACGGCTTCTGCCGCGCGGTCTGGGGCCGGGGGCTGGCGAGCGAGGCGGCCGCGGCGGTGGCGCGGGAGGCGCGGGAGAGCGGCCTGCCCTTCCTCACCGCCACGCACGACGTCAACAACCCGGCCAGCGGCGGCGTCATGCGCCGGATCGGCATGACGTACCGCTACTCCTACGTCGAGCTCTGGCAGCCGAAGAACTTCCTTGTCACCTTCCGGCTGTACCAGATGGACTTCGACCCCGCGGCAAAGACCTACGCCGCGTACGCGCTCCGCTACGGCAATGCGTTCCGGGAAGACCTGTAGGGACTCCCTTTCGGGAACCTCTTTCGGGAATGCTCTCGCTGATTTGTCAGGAAGCGTTTGTTTAAGGAAAAGGACAAGGAAAAGGAAGCGGATGCGAATCCTTTCGGATTCGCTTTGAATGAACGTCGGGGGAGGCTGCGGCCTCCCCCGACACCCCCTCAGGGGTTCGCCCCTTCCGCGGCGGATCTGCGGAGGGGAGGCGGAGCCGATCCCTTTCGCGCCCTCCCGCGCTTGCAGGATGGGCTTCGCCCATCGTCTGCTTCGCGCGGGGTCGCCGCCCCCGGCGGGAGCGGGGGAGCGCGAGGGGGCGGAGCCCTCTCGCCCCAGGGGCGATGTTCTCCTACAGGCTCTGCTTGAAGGAGAACATCGAGCAGTCGGCGGAGCCGAAAAAAAGAGGGAGCGTGCGGCCTCGCCCGCGCTTGCAGGATGGGCGTTCCGCCCATCATCTGCTTCGCGCGGGGAGGTCCGTCCCCCGGCGGGAAGAGGATGTGCCCCGCCCGCGCTTGCAGGATGGGCTTGCGCCCATCATCTGCTTCGCGCGGGGTC
>CALWKN010000294.1 GCA_944381265.1 uncultured Clostridia bacterium | reverse complement strand
GTGAGCTCGTCAATGGCGTAGAGCGTCTTTTCCATGCGGCTCTGCGGCTCGATGTCGCTGCAGATGCCCCAGCCGTGCGACGCCACGGCGCGGATGAGGTCCGGGTCGACGTCCTTTTCCCGCAGGATCTCCTGCACCTTCTGGCAGTGCTGCTCGGGGTACTTTTCGTAGTCCAGGTCGTGCAGCAGGCCCACGACGCCCCATCTTTCCACGTCCTCGCCGCAAAGCGCGGCGAAGTGGCGCATGCAGCCCTCCACCGTCAGCGCGTGGCGGCGCAGCGCCTCGCTCTCGTTGTAGTCCTTGAGCCATTCCAGGGCCTGTTCTCTCGTCGGTTGCATATGGTTTCGCCTCGATTTCTGTTTTTTCGCTTTCCGCATTCCGGCTGCAACGCCCATGCGGTCCAATGCGTATTATAAACGGAGTTTTTGCGCAAAATGTTTCCCATCTGAAGGAGAGATCGCCGATGAAAAAACGCGCGCTGCGCCGCATGCTGGCGCTCACGCTCTGCCTGCTGCTCCTGCCGCTGCCGGCTTTGGCGGCAGAAACCAGCATCACCTGTTATGGCGAGGACCTGAGCGCCGAGCAGTACGAGCAGGTGCTCTCGCTCCTTGGCGCGGACCTTGCCGCCGACACGTTCCTGCCCGTGACGCACGAGGACGAGGCGTCGCTTTTGGGGGACATCGTCCCGGCGGAGAAGATCGGCACGCGTGCCCTTTCCTCTGCGCGCGTCACGCTGCGGGAAGAGGGCGCCGGCATCTCCGTGCAGACGCACAACATCGACTGGGTGACGCCGGATATGTACGCCTCGGCCCTGGCCACGGCGGGCGTGACGGACGCTTCCGTGGTGGTGGCCGCGCCCGTGCCCGTCTCCGGCACGGCGGCGCTGGCCGGCATACTCAAGGCCTACGAGAGCGCGGCCGGGGCCTCGCTCTCTGCCGCCGCCAAGGAGGCCGCGGGCAGCGAGATGGTGCTCACCGGGGACCTTGCCGACCTCATCGGCTCGGACGCGGCGGTGGAGCTGCTGCGCCAGGTGAAGCAGGCCATCGCCGACTACAACCTGACGGACTTTGACTCGCTGCGGCCCTATGTGGTGGAGGGCGCGCGCCAGCTCGGCGTGCAGCTCAGCGACGAGCAGATCGACCGCATCACGGAGCTGGGCGTGCGCATCGCCCGTCTGGACATCGACCCGGAGCAGCTGGCGCAGCAGCTGCAGGGCCTGGCCGAGGGCGCGCAGCGCCTGCAGGAGATCAGCGACTCGGCGGGCGGCTTCTTCTCCCGTGTCGGCGGCGCGCTGCAGCGCTTCTGGAGCTGGCTCACCGGCCTGTTACAGTGACGCCGCCCCCCGCCAGCCTCTTTTTTTGCAGGCGGGCGTGGGGGAACAGGCCGCCGGGGGGCGGGCGGGTGGGGCGCTCGAGGTAAGGGGGGACGTTTGGCTTGGATGCCGCAGCATCCAAGCCCATGCCCAAAGGCCGGGAGGGGGCCGCCGAAGGCGGCTCCCTCCCGGCCTTTGGGCTGCTCTCCCCCCGGGGGGTCAGAGGGCGTACTTCCCGCGCAGGGCGGTCAGGGCGCGCTGCGCGTCGTCCGCGGCGACGACCAGGCCGATCTTCGTCTCCGAGGTGGAGATCAGCGTCGGCGTTACGCCCGCGCCCTCCAGCGCGCTCAACACCCCCGCGGCGACGCCGGGCTGGCGCTCCATGCCGCTGCCCTCGATGACGAGCTTGCAAACCGCGCCGTCCTCCTCCGGCTGCAGGTCCATCTCCCCCAGCACCTGCCGCGCCCGCTCCAGGTCCGCGCGCCCGATGGTGAAGGAGAGATCGATCCTGCCGGCGGCGGGCGCGGTCTGGGAGATCATGTCCACGTTGACCTCGGCGGCGGCCAGGCGAGCAAAGATCCGCGCCTCCTCCGCGCCAAAGGGCAGGCCGCGCAGCGTCAGCAGCGTCTGCGTCTCGTCCATGTAGAGGTTGGTGACGCCGGACTTTTCCAGCAGCACGTCGCGCATATCGTAGAGTCCGGGCTTGCGGCCCTTGAGGAAGGCCGCCGCCTGCAGCGCGCCCAGGGCGAAGATACGCCGCGAGGCCGCGCTGTGCTTGATCTCAATCGTCTCGTCGCTGCCAAAGAAGTAGACCTCGTGCTCTCCGGTGACGGTGCCGCCGCGCACGGCGTGTATGCCGATGTCTTCCCTCTGGCGGCGCTGCGCGCCGTGCCGCCCAAAGACATAGGTCTTCTCGCGCAAAGAGACGTCCTTCATGGCGTCTGCGATGAGCAGCGCCGTGCCGGAGGGCGCGTCCACCTTGGCGTTGTGGTGCTTTTCCACGATCTCGATGTCAAACTCCGGCAGGGCCTTTACCGCGGTCTGCACCAGCTCCAAGAGGACGTTGACGCCGACGGACATATTGGCGGTCTTAAAGATCGGGATGACCTGGGACGCCCGGGCGATGGCCTCGTTCTCCGCCTCTGAATAGCCGGTGGTCGCCAGCACCAGCCCCAGGCCTCGCTGCGTGCAGTAGGGCAGCAGGTCGCGCAAAGCGTCCGGGCGGGAAAAGTCCACCACCACGTCGCAGTCCTGTTTGCAGTCGTTGATGCTCTCGTACAGGGGATAGTAGGCCTGGGCCCCGGCGGCGTAGCGGTCCACGCCGGCAACGACGGACACGCCCTGCGCGGCGGCCGCCTCGGTCAGCGCCCGGCCCATCTTGCCGCAGGCGCCGTTGATGAGTATGGAGATCATCGTCAAAACCCCTCTTTCCACGCGTGTGTTTATTGCAGAAGGCCGAACCTGCGCATTTCCTCCCGCAGGCGGGCGTGGTTGTTTTCCTGCATCTCGATCAGCGGCAGGCGCAGCGGACCGCAGGCAAAGCCCATGTCGTTCAGGGCGGTCTTTACCGGTATCGGGTTGACCTCGCTGAACAGCGCCTTGATCAGCGGCAGCAGCTCCAGCTGCAGGGCGAGGCTGCCGGCATGGTCCCCTTCCAGCCACAGGCGCACCATGTCGTGCACCTTGCGCGGGACGACGTTGGCCGCGACGGAAATGACGCCCTTGCCGCCCAGCGCCAGCAGCGGCACGACCTGGTCGTCGTTGCCGGAGTAGAGCGCCAGTTCCGGGCAGAGGGCGGCGATCTCCACCACCTGCTCGATGTTGCCGGAGGCCTCCTTGACGCCGACGATGTTGGGGTGCTGTGCAAGCGCCTTCAGCGTCGCGGGCTGCAGGTTCAGCCCGGTGCGGCTGGGCACGTTGTAGAGCAGTATCGGCAGCTCCACGGCGTCTGCGACGGTGCAGAAGTGGCGGATCAGGCCCTGCTGCGTGGTCTTGTTGTAGTAGGGCGTGACAAGGAGCAGCGCGTCCGCGCCGAGCTCCTGCGCCTGCCGGGCCGAGCGCACGGCAAAGGCGGTGTCGTTGCTGCCCGCGCCGGCGATGACCGGTATGCGGCCGTGCACGCGCTCCACCGCGCGGCGGATGACCACGGCCTCCTCGGACAGCTCCATGGTCGAGGGCTCACCCGTCGTGCCGCAGACCACCAGCGCGTCGGTGCCGCCCTCGATCTGGAAGTCGATGAGCGCATCCAGCGCTGCAAGGTTCGGCCCGCTCTCGGCAAACGGCGTCACCATGGCCGTCGCGCTGCCGGTAAATACCACGTTTTTCTCCGTCATTGCTCTTTCCCCTTTCCGTTATGTCCCTTCCTAATGTTTACGAGGGAGGGTCCGCCTTTGCTACAGGTACAAAAAAAGCGCTCGTCGTATGAGCGCTGCGGCAGGACGCCCCATTCCCCGGGGAAAAAAGCTGCCTGCCCTTTGCCAGCGCCCCACCGGGGCGAAAACTTCCCCCGGTGACAGTCGCGCAGACGTGCTCTGCGCGCCCAAGCGGCCGCCCCGGCGCGGGGGGCCAGAACCGCTTTCGGCGGGAGCCTCCTTCCCCATGCCGCTTCCTGTGGACGCGCCATCCGCCGCGGCCGGGTACACGGGCTCCCGCAACCTCTGCAAGGTCATGGCCTTATTATGATGCAGGAAGGCGGAATTGTCAAGACCGCCCATCCCGGCACTGCGGCGGATTTGTCGAAGGGTTTGTTTGACTTCATTGGAAATTTCCGATATAATAAGGGAAAAGTGGACTGCCGCAGGGAGCGCCTGGATTATGCCTGCGCCGCCAGGGAACGGGGCGCGTTTTTTTGTGCCTCGGGCGATCCGCTTTGAAATTTTTTTAAGGGAGTGAATCTATGGCAAAAACCGGATTATACGGCCTCGGTTACGTCAACGAGGGCGCGTTTTTCGGCAAGCTCCGCGCTCTCCTCGGCCGGGAACCGACCGAGGCGGACAAGCAGCACATTCACCATTTTGTCCAGCAGGAGCTGGACCGCGGCGGCGTCGTCTACTACGCGCAGGACGCCTCCGGCGAGGTGAGCCGAAGCGCCTGTCCGGACCAGGCCGTGGTCAAGGCCGTTTCCATCGGCCTTAGCGACAGCAAGGGACAGGAGCTGTGGGCCTTTGCGCGCCGCCGCACCGGTCAGCGCGACCATGTGTGCTGGTCGCAGGTGCTCGTCGGCACGATGCCCACGGTCTACGCGCGGGCGGCGGCGTTCAGCATCGGCTATCTCCACTTTAAGAGCCTGCGCGAGGCGGACGAGTTCATCTGCGGCATCCACGAGGTGCTTCTGCCCGGCGAGCAGTGGGGCTTTTCCCGCGCCGCCGACGATCCCGCCTCCGTCCGCTGCTGCACGCGCTACCGCATACTGGAGAGCTATCTGCGCCACACCTTTTCCAAGCTCATGCTCGAGTACAGCGACAAGAGCAGCGACAACTACGGCAAGATCGTCTTTTCCCAGGACGGCAAGTACTGCTACTTCAACACCGGCCTTCTGACCAAGTACGCCCAGGACCTCTATCTGACGGGCGAGGTGCACAACAAGCGCGAGGACGGCGTGTTCACCTGCTGCAACCCGCGCTTTGTCGACTCCAAGATCGAGCTGGTCAAGCGCTACAACTTCGCCCAGCGCGACATCGACCCCGGCCCCGGCATCGCCTCGTTCTACCGCTCGGTGTCGGAGATCGTCTACGACCCCTCGGTCACCATCGACTTTACCGAGAGCAAGCTGGAGCACATCATCGACGACGGCATCCGCCGCAACCGCTTCCCGCGCAAGTACACCGTCAGCCAGACCGGCAAGCCCATCCCGTCCTGGTCTCTGGCGCAGATGCTCAACAACGCCATCAAGATCTCCTGCATGATGGCCCAGCGCAACTACAAGTACATCATCCCGCAGTACCGCCCGGCCGGCGTGAAGTACGCCGACGGCCGCCGCATCTACCACGAGGGCAAGATCCAGTTCCTGATGCCCATCTACCTCTCGGCCGACTACCTCTCCCCGCCGGACTTCGCCCTGGTGCTCTCGCGGCGGGACGGCTTCTACGTGCCCGAGACGATTTTGCTCCTTCCTTGGGCCTACACCAATGCCCGCATACTCTGCAAGCCGGACAACAACTGGCTCAACCCCGCCGCCATCAACCCCGAGGA
>CALWKN010000293.1 GCA_944381265.1 uncultured Clostridia bacterium | reverse complement strand
ACCACGTCCCCCCGGAAGGGGCTGTTTTTGACGCTGTGCGGCGTGGTCTTCGTCGGCCAGAGGCAGAAGCCGTCGTGGTGCTTGGCGGTGAGGATCAGGCCCTTCATGCCCGCGGCCTGTATCGCCTCGACCCACTGGTCGCAGTCCAGGTCCGTGGGGTCAAACAAGGACTCCGGCTCCGTTCCGTCGCCCCATTCCCTGTCGGTGAATGTGTTCATGCCAAAATGGACAAAGGCGTAGAAGCCGACGTCAAACCAGCGGCTTTGCCGCGCGGACGGCGCGACGCGCGCGGCGGAGAGCAGGAACTCCTTCATATACAACACAGCCTCCTTCAGCGGTCGAGATGGGCGCGCAGGACTTCTTGGCCGGGGCCGCGGGCGGCGCGCGCCTCGGAAAGCAGGTTCTCGTAAAACGCGCGGGCGGCGCCGCGGCGTTCGGCGGCCAGCTCCGCGGCGTAGGCGGTGAAGAAACGGCCGTAGAGCTTTTCCAGCTTGAAGCGGTACTCCTGGAAGAAGGAGGGCGGCGCGTCGCCCGCGCCGTCGCAGATGCCGCCGTCGGCATCCAGCGTGTAGAGCGGTTCGCCCTCCGCGCCCTGGTAGAGCAGCGTGCGCGCAACGCCCATGGCGCCGGTGGCGTCGAGCTTGTCCGCGTCAAAGAGGATCTTGGCCTCCAGGCTCTCGGGCGGGCGATTCGAGCGGTAGCGGTGCGCGGCGATGCAGGCGGCGACGCGCCGGGCAAAGTCCTCGTCATACCCCGCGTCCAGCAGGAAGCGCAGGGCCATCTCGGCGCCGACGAGCGCGTGGTCGGCCTTGGCGTTGCGCATCTGCTCGGCGCGGCCCACGTCGTGCAGCAGGCAGGCGGCGATGAGCACGTCCAGGTCTGCGTTTGTTTCGTGCGCGGCGATGTCCAGAGCGGTGTAGAGCACGCGGTAGACGTGCTCGCGGTCGTGGGCGCTGTCGCGCATACAGGCGCGCATGAACGCCTCCAGGCGGTCGAAAGAAGCGCGGTCCATCAAAGCGAGCCTCCGTTTCCGTTTTTTCTGTATTATAGCACGGGCGCGGGCGCCGAGGGAAGAAGTTTTGGCTTGTGCGCGGCGGCGCGGGGCCGTATAATAAGGAAAAAGCGAAAAATGGGAGGACGCGGCAGATGGAGATGGAAAAGACGCTTCAGGAGATCCGCGAAGTCGTATCCCGCGCGGTGGTGGGCAAGGGCGAGGCGGTGGACCTGATCCTGACGGCCCTGCTTTCGGGCGGGCACGTGCTGATCGAGGACGTGCCGGGCGTGGGCAAGACCACGCTGGCGCGGGCCATGGCCGCGGCGCTGGGCCTGTCCTTCCGCCGCATACAGTTTACGCCCGACCTCATGCCCTCGGATGTGACCGGCTTTACGCTGATGGACCTGCGCACCGGGGAGACGCGGCGCGTCGAGGGCGCGGTGATGCGCCAGCTGATCCTGGCCGACGAGATCAACCGCACCGGACCCAAGACGCAGTCCGCGCTGCTGGAGGTGATGCAGGAGGGGCAGGTGACGGTGGACGGGGAGACGACGGCGGTGCCGCAGCCCTTCCTCGTGCTGGCCACGCAGAACCCCCTGGGCCTTGCCGGCACCTACCCGTTGCCGGAGGCGCAGCTGGACCGCTTCCTGCTCTGCGTGCGCCTGGGCTACCCGGAGCCGGGGGAGGAAATGCGCATACTCGACCTGGCGCGCGGCGGCGTGCGGCCGGAGGACCTGCCCGCGGTGACGGACGCCGCGCAGATCCTGGAGATGCGGGAGCGCTGCCGGGCGGTGCGCTGCGCCGAGGCGGTGAAGCAGTACATCGTGCGCATCTCGGAGGGCACGCGCCGCGACCGCAACGTGAGCCTGGGCGCTTCGCCGCGCGCCTCGCTGATGCTGCTTCAGGCGTCCATGGCCTGGGCCCTGCTGCAGGGGCGGGACTACGTCTTGCCGGACGACGTGCAGCGCCTGGCCGTGCCGGTGCTGGCCCACCGCCTGCGCCTGCGCGCCCAGGGCGGCGGCGAGAGGGAGCGCAGCGCCGAGGACGTGGTGCGCGCCGTCGTGGGCAGCCTGCGCGTGCCCACGGGGCTGTGAGGGCGGCGGCGCGGGCGCTGTGGTTCGCGGCCATGGGGCTGGCCCTCGTCGGCGGCCTGGCCAGCGGCCTGCGCCTGTACTACCTGGTGTTCTTCTCCCTGCTCTTCCTCACGCTGTGCGGCGCGGCGATGACGCTGTGGACCTACTTCGCCTTCTCCTATCTGCAAAAGGCGGAGCGGCAGGTGGCCGTGCGCGGGGAGACGGTGCGCTTTTCCGTCGGCATCTACAACGACAAGTTCTACCCGTTTACGCGCATGCGCCTGGAGGTGGCCTGCCCGGACCCGGCGCAGGAGATCCGCCTTGCGCTGGACCTGGCGCCGCGGCGGGAGAAGACGTTCGACCTTTCGCTGCGCCTGCCCTACCGCGGCGTCTATGAGGTGGGCATGACGCGCCTGTACGTCTCAGACTGCTTCGGCCTCCTGCCCATGCGCTTTGACCTGAGGAACCTCTCCTACTACCGCATGGCGGAGCTGACGGTGCTGCCGGCGCTGACGCCGCTGCCGCCGGCGCGGGAGGCCTCCTTCGACGCCCCGGCCTTTGCCGATGGCAAGACCGCGGACGCGGGCGACAGCTTTGCCATGGTGCGGCCCTTTCGCCCCGGCGACCCGCGCCGCGCCGTGCACTGGAAGCTCAGCGCCCGCCGCGGCGAGATGCTGACGCGGCTCTACGACGTGCCGGAGGAGCGCGCCTGCCTGCTGGCCGTGGACGCCCGGCCCCTGCCCGGCGCTGTAGGCGAGGCGGCGCTGCGCTACGCGGACGCATTGGCCTCCTGCGCGCTTTCCCTGGCGGACCAGGCGCTGCGGGCCGGGCACCCGGTGCGCCTGTTCGACGGGCGCAGCGAGATCTGGGCCCGCACGGGCGCGGACTTTGACGCCCTGCGCCTGTATCTGGCGCGCCTGCGCTTTGACGCGGGATCTTCGCCGGAAGCGGCGCTGGAGCGCCTGGCGCGCGAGGGGGCGGGCGGCCTGCTCTACGTGGTCTCGGGCCTTGTCGGGGCGCAGATCCAGCAGGCGATGCGGGCGCTGGCCCCGGGACGGTGCGCGCTGGTGTTCCTCGGCGAGCGGCCGCCGGAGGGCTTTGCCCTGCCCTGCTACGCGGTGCGCAGCGCCTCGGATCTGGCCGCCGCGTTCTACGGCGAGAACTGAAGCATCGGGCTTTGGAACAAAACGAAAGGGGGAGGAGCGATGCGCGCAGAAGCGGCGAAAACGGCCGGGGCGCGGCGGGCGTTTGACCCGACCTGTTTTTTGGACGCGCTGACGGCGGCGCTGCTCTCCGGCGGCGGCATCTGCCTTGTGCTCTTCCTGCTCGGGCAGGGCGAGCGCCTGCCCGTCTGCCTGCTGCTGAGCGGGACGCAGGCGCTCCTGCTGCTGCTCCTGAGCCGCCGCTGGTGGGCGGCCCCGGCGCTGCTCCTTGCGCTGCTGGCGGCGGCGGGGATCTTCGCCCTGCGCCTCGGGGCGGAGGAGGCGCGGGCGCTGGCGGAGGCGGTTTTTTCCTGGATCCGGGCGGGGATGCCGGCGGAGGAGCGCTTTTTGGTGCTGCGCCTGCCGCTGCTTGGGCTTGCCACGCTGCCCCTGACGCTGCTGTTCTACGCCCTGGCGCGGCGCTTCCTGCCGCTGGCCCTTCCGGCGCTCTACGCGCTGCTGCTCAGCGTGGGCGGCTATCTTGCCGATCTGCCGGACGCCGAGGGCGCGATGCTGGCCGCGCTGTTTGCGCTGATGCTCTGCCTGCCGCGCGGCATGGCCTCGGGCGGGCCGGAGGGCCTGCCGCGGCGCTACGGGCAGGCGCTGGCCCTGCCCCTGGCGGCGGCGTGCCTTGCCGGGGCCTTCTTCTGCGTGCCGAAAGAAGACGGCGCCTGGCGCTCGGAGACGGTGCGGGCGGCGTTTGCCGACGTCGAGGACTTCTACGGCTATTACTTCGGCGGCACGGCGGGTGCTTCGGCGCGGGGGCGCTCGGAACTGACGCCTCTGGGCGGCCGCCTGGGCGGGGACCTGGATTTGAGCGAGGAGATCGTGCTGCGCGTGCGCTCGGACAACCCCTTTCCCCGCCTGATCGCCTCCATCGAGGACACCTACAACGGCCATGCCTGGTACAAGGGCTGGCGCAACGGCCGCTTCCGCTACGACAGCCTGCTCTGGCGCGGGCGGCGCTCGGCGGTCTATCTGCGCCAGCTCCCCTTGGGCGGGCGCGAGGCGCAGGCGCTCTACGACGATATGACGCGCGAAAGCAAGATGGAGATCGTGGTGCGCCGCTCGGACTACAGCCTGTTTTTCGCCGGTACGCCTACGGCGCTGTCCCTGGGAAAGAACGCGCGCGTGCTGCCCTACTTCAACCTCTCCGGCGAGCTGTTCACCGACAGCTGGTACCCGCGCGGCTTCACCTACGCGGTGACGGGGCGGGAGTTTTGCCGCGACCGGGCGGGATTTGCCGAGAACATGGCGGAGCTTTTGCGCCTTGCGGCGGAGACGGAGGATCCGTATGAGGAGGCGATCCGCGCCCGCTACACCTATCTGCCGGAGGAGCTGCCGCAGGCGGTGCACGATCTTGCCCGGGAGATCACGTCGGACAGCGCCAACGAGTACGAGGCCATGTGCCGCATCGAGGCGTGGCTGCGGGAGAATTGTACCTACAGCGAGACGCCCGGCGACCCGCCCGAGGACGCGGACTTCGTGGCGCACTTTCTGCTGGAGACGCGCGAGGGCTACTGCACCTATTACGCCTCGGCCATGGCGGTGCTGGCGCGCTGCTGCGGCCTGCCCTCGCGCTACATCACCGGCTACGGCCTCTCCCGCGACGGGGAGAGCACGGACTACACCATCGCCCGCGGCACCTCCGCCCACGCCTGGGCCGAGGTCTATTTCCACGGCGTGGGCTGGGTGCCCTTCGACCCCTTGGACTGGACGGTCGGCGCAGACGAGGACGAGCCGGAGATCGAATACCTCGGCCCGGCGGTCACGCCCACGCCCACCCCCGCGCCCGTGACGCCCCTTTCCACGCCCTCGCCCCTGCCGGAGACAGAGGCGGCGCAAGGCGGCGGAGATGCCCGCATCGCGCGGGCGGCGAAGCAGGTCCTTGGCGCGGCGGCGGCGCTGCTCCTGCTCCTGCTGCTGTTGCGCGCGCTGGGACAGCGGAAGACCTGGCAGTTCGACTTGCAGCGCCTGGAGAGAAAGCTGGGGCGCGCCGGGGCCGTGCGGGCGCTCGGCGCGGACCTGGAAAAGCAGCTGGCGCTCTACAACCTAACGCGCGGGCCGGGGGAGACGCTGCGGCGCTTTGCGCTCCGCGTGGACCGCAGCCTGCCGCTGGAGGGCGCGCCCGCCTGCGCCGAGGCTGCGGCGGTGTGCGAGAAGCTGCTCTACGCCGGGCGGACGCCGTCGCAGGAGGAGATCCGGCTCCTGTGGGCCTACCACGACGCGCTGGAAAGCGCGCTGCGCAAGGCGCTGAGGCGCAGCTATCTGTGGCGCCGGGCGCTGCGATAGGGTTTTTCTGCGCGCGCGGCCTTGCGCCGCCCGAAGGTTTTTCGTACAATAGGAAAAGAAAGACAGAAAAAAGGAGGCCGAAGCATGGCTTGGTGGCTGAAGAACGACCTGCGCATGATCCAGAACAACCTGCGCGACATCGACGCGGGGATGGACGTGGAGGCCTGGTTCCGGGAGATCGAAAAGTCGCACTGCAACTGCGTGATGGTGGGCGCGGGCGGCATCACATCCTTTTACCCGACGAAACTGCCCTACCAGACGCCCAGCCCCTATCTGAAGGGCGATCTCCTCAAGGAGATCGTGCGCGTCTGCCACGCCCACGGCGTGCGCGTCATCGCCCGCTTTGACTTTTCCAAGACGCACGCGCGCCTGCTGACGGAGCACCCGGAGTGGTACTATGTCTCCGAGGCGGGCGAGCACCTGCTCTACAACGACACCGCCGCCACCTGCGTCTGCGGCGAGTACCAGCAGCGCCTGTCCATCGAGATCCTGCGCGAGGTGCTGGAGAACTACCCGGTGGACGGCATATTCTTCAATATGTTCGGCTTCCAGACCCGGGACTACTCCAACGTCGAGCACGGCATCTGCAACTGCCCCGCCTGCCGCAAGGCGTATTTGGACTACTGCGGCCGCGACCTGCCCCAGGGCGAGGACTGGAAGGCGGATGAGACCTACGCCGCCTTCAAGGAGCAGGTGGTGGGGGATCTGCTGCTGCGCATCCGCCGCGCGGTCAAGGCCATCAATCCGGAGGTCGCCATCTGCACCTACCACCACAAGGGCGTGGACATCATCCGCGAGGAGAGCAACTCCGCCGTGGACCGCCCCCTGCCCTTCTTCCTCTACTCCGCCTCCGAGAACTGCCAGAGCGCCGTCGGCTCCTGGGGCGGGGAAAAGACCATGCTCAACTGCGCGATCAACGCCGTGGACATCTTCTACCGCTTCCAGGGCGTGTCGCCGGAACTGACCAAGATCCGCCTCTATGAGAACCTGGCCGCGGGCTCCCAGCTCGACTTTTGCATCATCGGCGACTTTGCCGACTACCCGGACCGCGCCGGGGTCGAGGCCATGCGCGAGGTCTTCGGCGTCCACGCCCGCAACGCCGGGGTCTACGGTCACTTCCAGTCGCTCTCCCGCGCGCTGCTCTACCGCCCGCGCAAGAACGACCCGGAGTACCTGGGGTGGTTCAACCTGCTCAAGGAAGGGCACGTGCCCTTTGACGTGCTGGACCACCCGGCGGCGGTGGAAAAGCCGGAGCGCGCCGCGGGCTATGCCGTGGTCCTCGTGCCGGACCCGGCGCGCGCCCCGGCGGCCATGCTCCGCGCCGCGCGCGAGAGCGGCGCAAAGCTCCTGTTCTCCGGCCTTGTGGACGGCGAAGCCACGGAGGCCCTGGCCCAGCTGGGCGCGCGCTTCCAAAGGACGCTGCGCAGCACCCGCGCCGCCTACCTCTCCGTGGCGGACAAGGCGCGCTTCCCCTCCTTCCCGCAGCGGGACTGGGTGATACTGGACCGCGAGTTCGGCGTATTCGACGGCTGCATTGGGGCGCTGCCGCTGGTGCGCCCGGCCCGCTTCGGCCCGCCGGAGCGCTGCTTCGGCCACGAGATCGGGGCGGAGAAGGGCCTGCTTTTGCGCGAGGACGGGCAGTGCGCCGCCTTCCCCTTCCGCCTTGGGCGGCTCTACCACGACTACGGCTACGCCGACCATCGGGACCTGGCGCTGGATGTGCTGCGCGGCTTTGCGCCGGAGGCCTTCCTGCTGCAGACCAACGCCCCGGCCTGCGTGGAGATCTTCTGGCACGGCCTGCCGGACGGGCGCACGATCCTGCAGCTGCTCAACCTCTCCGGCTTCAACGGCCTTGGCGTGGAGCCCTGCCTGCCCGTGCCGGACGTGGAGATCGCCCTGCCCTGCCAGGTCTTAAGTGTGCAGCCGCTGGAGGGCGCGCCCGCGCCCGACATCCGCCCGGCAAACGAGGGCACGCTCCTGCGCTTTGCCCCCTTAGGGCGCTACCAGGCCTTCCTCCTCTTGTAAAAAAGCAGAAAACCGCCCGCCGCAGCGCTGCGTCTGCGGCGGGCGGTCGCCTTGTTTGCGGGAGGGCTTCAGCCAAGGTCGAGCAAATCGTCCGGGAGGGATTGGGCCAGGCGCTGGAGCGCGGCGGCCTGGCCGTTTGGCAGGCGCAGCAGCTCGCGGCCGCGGAAGCGCACGCTCTCGGGCAGGCCGAGCACGTCCATGCCGAAGACCCCGCGCAGCACGCACAGGGCGATCAGGTAGGAGCCGGCGCTCGAGGCGTGGTGGCGGTCCGGACCGTAGAGGTCGATCTCCGGGCAGGCGGACGCGGCCAGGGAAAAGGCGTCCCCGGCGCGGGCCACCGGCAGCTGGAAGCGGTCGGCCGCGGCGAGCACCGCCGGGCACATGGCGCGCAGGGGCGGCGTGTCGCGCGGGGCCTCAAAGTTCATGTACAGCGCGCAGCGGCAGCCGCCCTCGTCGCACAGGGCCTTGACGAGCGAAACGCGCCGGACGTACTCCGCCGCGGCGGGGAAGTCGCTCGTCACCTCCTGCGCGATGCAGACGTCCCAGCCGCCGTAGAGCAGATTGAAGCGCGTCTGTTCGTTCTGCAGGTGCCCGGCCAGGCTCTCGCCGCCGCGGGTGAGCATGGCAACCTGCACCGCCTCGCCGCGGGCGCGCAGGAGCTCGGCGGCGATGTAGGGCATGTCGTTGTAATAGGTGTGGCTGTTGCCAAGAAAGAGCAGGCGCATGGGCGTTTCCTCCTTTTGCCTGTTTTTTAGCGCACGAAGAGATCCATGCGGCTGAGGAAGTCCCGGAGCGTGAGCTTTTGCGCCAGCAGCTGCTGGTAGGTCGCGCCCCGGTTTTTGCCCTGGGTTTTCAGCGCCTCCAGCTTTTCCAGCGTGGAAGAGAGCTGCGTTTCCAGGGACGCGCGCAGGTCCTCGTACTGGGAGAGGCGGCGCAGGGCCTCCTCCGGGGAGACGCCGGGCCGCAGCGCCCCGCCCGGTTCCGTCAGCCGCGTCACGCCCTGTCCCGGTGCTGCACGGTCTGCACCGCGTCCACCAGGCCCTTGAGGTAGGAGGTGAAGAAGGCCTCGCAGGTGTAGTGCCCACCCACCATGTCGATCAGATGGTCGTTCATGATGCAGCCGTCAAAGCCCACCTCGTCCAGGGCGGAGATGACGTCAGCCAAGTTGTAGTACCCGGCGTCGGGGAAGGTCTCGTTGAAGCCGCCGGGCGCGGAGAGCGGCGCGGTGACGTTGCGCACGTGCAGCTTAAAGAGCTTCTTGCGCTCGGCCAGGTAGTGGATGAACTCCACCGGCGTGCAGCCCATCAGCTCCCCGCCCTCCAGCCAGCAGCCCACGCACAGGCAGACGCCGATGTTCGGGCTGTCGGCGATCTCCAGCGCCCGCTTGTAGCCCTCGAAATTGCCGAACACGCAGCGCGGCACGCCCGCCATGGTGTAGACCGGCGGATCGTCCGGGTGGATGCCGATGTAGACCCCGGCGGCCTCGGCCACCGGCACGACCTTCTTGATGAAGTACTCGTAGTTCTCCCAGATCTCGTCCTCGCCAAAGACGCGGCCGTGGGAGAGCGGCCAGTCAAAGGGCCCGAAGGCCGTGGCGCGGTTGGGCGCGTTCAGGTCCAGACCGCCGGCGGTGGCGCCGCCGCGCACCTCGCGCCGGATGTCCCCGCGCCAGATGCCGTTGCCCATGTGCGCGTAGGTCGCGTAGTGGATGCCCGCCTCGCCCAGGTCCGTGATGTACTGCAGATAGCGGTCGATCATGCGGTCGCGGTCCGGCAGGCCCAGCGTCACGGCCGGCATGTTGTGCAGCTCGATGTTCTGCAGGCGGTAGATCTTCAGGCCCCGCTCCTCCAGCTGCTCGCGCACGGCCTTGTAGGTCCTGGCGTTGTGCTCCGGCACGTCGCCGACCATGACCCAGGTAACACCCATTTGCTTGAGGAAGCGCACGCCCTGCTCGTCAAAGACGTAGCGGCCGTTTTCCCCTAAGCGGATCTCGCCCTCCATCTTGGTGCCGACCTGTATGCCGGGCGTCTCGTTGAAGTAGCCGGGAATCGTCTTCATGGGAATCGCCATGTTCTGTTACCCCCTTATGCGGTTTTTGTCTTTGGGCTGCCTTCATTATATCGCAGGAAGGGCGCCGCCGCAAGACGCGGCGCGCTAGTCTGCGGGCGCGATGTCAAGGCCGTACAGACGAAAAACGTCCAGCAGGCCCTGTTCCACCTCGGCAAGGGGAAAGTCCGCCGCTTCCAGCACTTCCTCCGGCAGGCGGCGCAGGCGCCCGTAGAAGTCCAGCGCCGCCAGCAGCCCCTGCGAGTCGCCCGGCTCCAGCTGGGCAAAGAGCAGGTCCTCCGCGCCGCCGATGTCGCCCGCGTCCAGCCGCTCCAGAACGCCCTTGTACCAGAGCGCGCCGGGGATCTCGCCGCGCCCCGCTTCTTCCGCCAGATTCTCCCGGGCCTCGCCAAGGAAGATGCGGCGCAGGCCCTGCAGGAGCACCTCGATCTTACGCAGTATGTAGTCCTGTTCGTAGTACACGCGCAAATCCCCCCTTTCCCGCCTTTTTAGCATACCATGTCCGCCCCGCCGGCGCCAGAAGATTTTTTCGTTGCGCGCGCAGGGGATTTTGTGGTATCATGCGGGTATAGGCTTTTTTTAAGACAAACGGAGGAAAGGGAAAATGAAACTCGTCTTTGTTTCCGATATCCACGGCTCGGCCTACTACGCCCGCCTGCTGCCCGAGATCGACGCGCGCGAAAAGCCGGAGCGCATCGTGCTGCTGGGCGACCTGCTCTACCACGGCCCGCGCAACGATCTGCCCCGCGACTACGCGCCTAAGGAGGTCACCGCCATACTCAACGGCATGAAGCGGCGCTTCCTCTGCGTGCGCGGCAACTGCGACGCCGAGGTGGACCAGATGGTGCTGGACTTCCCCATCGGCGCGGACTACATGGCGCTGTTCCTGGACGGGCGCATGGCCTTTGTCACGCACGGCCACCTCTT
>CALWKN010000292.1 GCA_944381265.1 uncultured Clostridia bacterium | reverse complement strand
GGGTCTTCCGCGGGGGGAGCGCGAGGGGGGGGCGAAGCCCCCCTCGCCTCCGGGGCGAGGTTCTTTCACAAGCTTTGCTTGTGAGAGAACCTCGAGCAGTCGGCGGAGCCGAAAGAAAAGAGGGAGCGTGCGGCCCCGCCCGCGCTTGCAGAATGGGCTTCGCCCATCATCTGCTTCGCGCGCGGAGGACAGCCCCTCTATTCACAGTAGAATTCGCCCAGGGGCAAACAATGGCTGCTTCTGGGCGTTCTTGCGGCGATTAACGCCGAAATAGAGAGAGACGCCGCCGCTTCCCACGCTTGCAGGATGGGCTTCGCCCATCATCTGCCTCGCGCGGGGCGGCAGGGCGCGTTCCCCGGAGGGGGTGTCGGGGGAGACTTCCCCCGACGTGGATCAGGCGAACCCGCATGGGTTCGCCTCCGCTTTCCTTATTTCCCTATTCATCTATTTATTTATCTATGTATCCATCCGCGTTCTGATGGGAAAACACAAATTTACGGGGAAAAGGTCTGTTCCGCGTGTTGCATGATCAAAGACGGGAAAAACGGCCGCGCTCCCTTTTGCCTAAGGGTTGGGGCGGAAGGCGGAGCGGGCGGCGCCGCAGAGGGGGCAGGCGGCGGGGGCGCGGGCGGAGAGGTGGGCCCAGCCGCAGCGGGCGCAGGTCCAGAGCGCGGGCTCGCGGCGGTCGTAGAGCTCGCCCTGGCGCGCGGCCCGCAGCAGGGACTGCAGGCGCTCCTCGCGGGCGCGGGACACCAGGCGCGCCTTCTCCAGCCGGTCGACGAGCGCCGCCTGGCCCTCGCCGCGCAGCAGGCGGATCTGCTCCGGCAGGGCCTCGGCCCACTGCCGCCGCTCCGCCCGCACCGCCTCCTCCAGGCAGTCCGCCGCCTCCGGCGCGCCGTGCGCGCGCAGCAGCCGCAGCCACAGCCCGGCCAGCGCCGTTTCCTGCCGCGCGCAGGCGGCAAACTCCTCCCGCACCATCCCTTCCGTGAGCTCGGCGCAGAGCGCGTACAGGGCGATGCGCGCCTTCGCGCCCTGCAGCGCCTCGCGCAGCGCCCGGCGCGTTCCCTCTCCCAAATGCTGCATACCCGCGTCTCCTTTCCGGGCGCACCCCGCGCCCCAGGGCAAGATGTATGACGCCCGGCGCGCCTTTAGTCCAAAGGGGAGTAGACGCGGCGCCGCGATGGGCGCATGGGCTCGGGCAGCGGATGCGCCATGAACAGATAGCGCCACTCGTCGTAAATGTGGTCCTCGCCCTGCGTGTCCACGTCCTCGCAGCGCTGCGGGTCGTAGCTGAGCGCCGGCAGCGTGCGGATGGAGTCGCGGCAGGTGGAGAAGACCTGCACCCCCGGGCGGCCGGCGGCGTCGAACTCCAGACGGCGGTGCACCTGCATCAGCCCCGCCAGGCGCGCGTTCTCCGCCGGCAGGAAGAACACGCCCTCGCGCTGCATCTGGCCGGCGATGCTCTCCCCGCGCGAGCCGTCCCAGATCGAGGGGTCGGCGTAGCCCGTGACGTGCAGGCCGTTTTCGTGCGCGCGCTCGGACTCGGCGATGCCGCGGGCGATGGCGGCGGGCGTCAGGCGCAGGCCCACGTTGGGCGTCCCGGCGCAGCCGTACCACTCGCGGTAGCGCACCAGCGTGCCGTGCGGGTCCAGCGCCCACCAGCCCACGGAGAAGGGTCGCGAATAGCCAAAGTCGAAGGAGCGGAAGCGCCGCCAGGCGCTTGGGATGGGAAAGGGCGCGACGACGTGCGTAAAGCGCCCGCTCTCGTAGGCGGCCGGGTCGTCGCGCCACTCGGTCAGCACCTGGCCCTCGAAGGCGTCCCAGCGGCCGTAGAGCAGCGCGTCCCGCAGCGCCTTGGGCTTTTCCGCCAGCTCCAGCGCGTAGCCCGGGGCCAGGTAGGGGTTGTCCGTCACCCGCGCCGGGATGTAGCGCAGCGTGCGCGTGCCAAAGACGCCCCGCGCCTCCACCGTCTCCGTGCAGGTCGTGTCCGGCGGCATCGGGTCGAGGAAGCGCGCCTTGACCCAGGCGTGCCCCGGCCCGCCCGGGTTGCTGGTGGCACGCACCACCGGGCGCACGCGCAGCGAGGCCCGCGCCCGCAAACGCGAGCGCAGGAATTCGTAGACCTCGCGGGAAAAGTGCGTCAGCTCGTCAAAGTAGAGCCAGTGGATCTCCGCGCCCTGGTAGAGGAAGCGGTCGGCGTCCTTCTGGCAGTGGCGGAAGCGCAGCGTCGAGCCGTTGCAAAGGCGCATCTCGTGCCCCTGCGCCATGTAGCGGTAGAGCGGACGCGGGATGCGGCGCAGGGCCTCGGGCAGGAGCGTGTCCTCCAGCTCGCGGTAGGTGCGGCGGAAGAGATAGGCCGTGGTGCCGGGGTGGCGCGCGCAGCGCAGGAAGGCGTCCATGACGATGGCCGTGGTCTTGCCCCCGCCCGCCGCCCCGCCGTAGAGCACCTCGTCCTCCTGCGCATCGTGAAACGCGCGCTGCCGCGGCGTGGGGGTGTAATTTACTGCAAGCCGCATACGGGCTCGTCCTCCCCGCGCAGCACCAGCTCCACCGGCCCGCCGTCCTCGCCGCTCAGGCGCGCGCGCGTCTCCATCGCTTTGCACAGCACGGGCACGATCTTTAGCAGCAGCTCGTCGTTTTTCTCGCGATAGGCTTCGCCGCAGCGCAGGCGCAGGCGGCGGATGGTCTGGTCCAGTATCTCGGTGTGGCTCAAGCGAAATCCCTCCTTTTTTGCGCGATTTTCCCCTTCAATATAGGAAAAAGCGCCGCGTACAGCGCGCGGGAAAACGCGGGCGGCGGCGCGACGCCCCGCGCTTGCAGGATGGGCTTGCGCCCATCGTCTGCCTCGCGCGGGGAGGTGGGGGACGGCAGGCAAGTCGAAACGGTGCGCGAAGGGGATGGAGTGGAAGCGGGCGCAG
>CALWKN010000291.1 GCA_944381265.1 uncultured Clostridia bacterium | reverse complement strand
TCGTCCAGAAGCGTTGGCAGGGGGCCGTTGTGCGCCTCCAGCAGGCGGATCAGCCCCAGGCGCAGCGCCAGGTACATCAATTCCACCGTGCCGCCGCTGAAGAACTCCCAGGGCTGCAGCGCGGCGCCGCTTTCCGGCTCCAGCGAGATCTCCAGGCTCTGCGAAATGGCGGCGCGAGCGTAGCGCCCCGCCGTGACGCGGGAGAGCACGCGCTCCACCTCCGACGCCAGCTCCGGCACGAAGGCGCGCTGCCTCTCGCGCGCGGCGGCCTGGATCTCCTCTTCCGCCATCTCCAGCGCGCGCAGGCGGCGGCGCAGGGCCGCTTCCCGCTGCGACAGGTCGGACAGGCGCGCGCGCAGCGCCTGCGGGTCGTCGGTACGCGCCTCCAGCGTGGCCAGCTGCACGCGCGCCTCCAGCAGGCGCTTCTGCGCCGCGCTCTCCTCCGGCTGCGCGGCGGCAAGCCCCGCGTCCAGCGGCGCGATGCGCGCGCTCAGGCGCTCGGCCTCCTGCAGGTACATGGCGCGCTCCCGGCGGGCGGCGGATACGGCGGCCTCGGGCGCGGGTGCGGCGGTCGGGGCTGCCTCGCGGGCGTCCTTGCAGCGCATATAGAACACGCTGCAGAGCGCGGTGAGTATCAGCCCGGCATAGGCGTAGTTGCTAAGCAATAGGCCGCAGGCGACGCTCAGCGCCGCCAGGAGCAGCGCCAGTATGAGGAAGAGCAGCTCCGGCGCGCGGCTGCGCGAGACCGGGGCGGACGGCGCGCTGCCGGCGGCGATGCGCGCATCCAGCTCGCGCACCTGGGCGCGGTAATCCTCCAGGCGGCGGGCGCAGCGCTCCCTCTCGGCCAGGTTCTGCCGCAGTCCCTCCCGCGATTGCTCCTGCTGCGCGTCCACGGTCAGGCGCTGCACCTCCTTGCGCAGGGCGGTCAGCGCCTCCTGCGCCTTTGCCGCCTCCAGCAGGCGCTTTTGCGTCTCGTCCTGCTGCGTTTGCAGCTCGTACAGCTGGCCGCGGTCCTTTACGCGCGGGGCGATGGCGCTGCGGGCGGCGTGCAGGCGGTCCAGCACGGCCTTGAGGTCCACGTCCTCCGCGCCCGTGCCCACCAGGTTGCGCAGGCGGTCGGTCAGCGCCGCGCCGCCGGCCCCGCCCACGGCCGCGGGCCGCGCCCCTTGCGCGGAGACGAAGAGCGTGGAGACGAACACGCTCTCGTCGATGCCGAGCAGCGCCCGGCCCGGCTCGTCCCCGGGCGGCAGCTCTACGGGCTCGCCGGAGAGCAGGTCCGTCACGCGCAGCGTGTCCTGCTTTTTCGTCTGGCCGAAGGTGCGGTCGATCTCCCAGGCGGCGCGGCCGGCGCGCAGGCGCAGGCTGCCGCCCATGCTCGTCTCGCCCCAGGGCATGTAGCGGCGTCGCTCGTTCTGGGCAAGGGAGGCGGACTTGCCGTTCAGGCCGTAGAGCAGCGCGCGCAGGAAGGCCAGTATCGTGGTCTTGCCGCTCTCGTTGTCGCCGCGCACGATGGTAAGCCCGTCCGCAAATTCCAGCGAGACGTTTCGCAGCTTGCCGAACTTGTCGATATGCAGGGATTCAATCCGCATCGTCCCGCACCTCCCCTTCAAAAGCGGCAAGGCCCAAGCGCAGCGCCAGGCGCGCCGTCTCCTCGTCCCCGTCCGCTTGCGCGATGCGCGCCTGCATGCGCCGGACAAAGGCGCCGCGCAGCGTGTCCTCGCGCGCCAGGGTGCTTGCGTCCGCCTCCGGGCGCGTCTCGTCCTCCACGCGCACCTTGGCGGCGCGGTCCGAAAGGAGGCGGGAAAGGGCCGCGCCGTCCACGGCAAAGCCCGGCGCGCCGGTCAGCGTAAGCAGCAGGCGATGGCCGGGCAGGGGGCCGATCTGCCTGTCGTAGAGGCGGGCGGCTTCCTCCAGGCTGCGGCAGCCGGTCAGGTTCAGCGTCTTTTCCAGCGTCATGGAGCCGCAGAGCTTGACAAAGGAGAGGGAGAGGCCGTTTTCCGTCACTTCGCCCAGATAGGCGCCCTTTTCGCCCACCTCGTCAAAGCCCAGGCCCTGCAGGCAGCCGCTGTAGGCGTAGAGCGTGCCCCCGGCGCGGCGCACCTCGCTGCGGGCATGGATGTGCCCCAGGGCCAGGTACTTCACCTGCGTCTCGGCGATGCGCTCCGGCGTGAGCGGGCGGTAGGGGCTGTCGGCGGCAAGGTCGGCGTGCAGCACGCCCAGGTCGTAGAGCCCGGGCGTGAGGCGGCGCCTGGCCGGGACCACGGCAAAGGGCGGCTCTTTGTCCGCGCCGAAGCTCGCGCCCCAGACGCGCACGCCGTAGGCCGGGATCTCGGCGCAGGACCAGGCGCGCGGGAAGACGTAGACGTTGCCGGGCAGCGCCTCGTCGTAGTTGGTGCCCGGGCCGATGGGGTCGTGGTTGCCGGCGGCGATCAGCACGCACAGCGCCGGGTCCTCGCCCAGCGCGGAAAAGACGCGCTGGCGCGTGCGCTCGTCTGCGCGCGGCGATTCGAACAGGTCCCCGGCGATCAGCAGCACCTCCACCTTCTCCTGCTTACAGAAGGCGAGCAGCCCGAGGAACGCGCGCAGGCGCTCCGCGCCGCCGGGGCAGCCCAGATGCAGGTCCGCGCAGTGCAGAAATTTCATCGTCTCCTCCTTACAAAGACAGCGGCGCGTGTCGGCGCCGCTGTGCGTTTTTTCGGGAAGCAGGGGGAAGGATCACTCTTCCTCCGGGATGTCGAAGACCGGCTCCTCGCCGCTCTCCTCCGGCAGAAGATCCTCGCTACCCTCGTCCCCGCCCTCGTCCGGCAGGTCCAAAGCGCCGTCCCCTTCCTCGGGGATGTTGGGCGCGGTGCTGGGCAGGGCGTTGGAGTTGATGGCCATCACCGGCGCCTTGGCGGGGTAGGTGGAGGTGTGCAGCAGCTCGCGGTCGACCTCCTTGCCGTCCTCCAGCGTGAGGAGATAGGTCTTGACCTTGCTGCCCTCGCGGCCCTCGGAGACGGTGAGCTCCTCGCCGTAGAGCAGGTTGGGATCCTCCTGGTAGGTGGGCTCGGGCATGGGGATGGTCTCGGTCAGTTCGCTCTCCAGATCCAGCGTCACGCCCTCGGGGAGGATGCGGATGCCGTAGACCGAAGCGGTGAGCTTCTTTTCGTCCTCGTCAAAGCTCATGACCACGGCCACCGGCCCTTCGGAGTTATTGCGGAACTTGAAGTCCTTGCCGGGGTAGTCGATGGCCGCGTCCTCGCCCAGGGGGACGTAGGAGGAGGCGATGGTGTGGTTGTGGCGCTCGGTGATCTCAAGACCGGCGCGCACCACGGCATTAAAGAGCGTGGAGGACACCTGGCACACGCCGCCGCCCGGCTCGTCGATGTAGACGCCGTTCTTGATCACCGCGGCGTCCTTGTAGCCCTTGTCCGCGGTGCGCGCGCCGGTGAGGTTGTTGATGGAGAACTCCTCGCCCGGGGCGACGATGGCGCCGCTGATGGCCTCGGAGCAGAGGCGGATGTTGGTGTTGCGGTTGGAGTTGGAGGTCGTGGTGGTGGTGAAGGTGGCCAGGCGCTCGAACTTGTCCTCCAGGGCGGAGACGGTGAGCTCCGGCTCCACCTCGTTTACGGGGATCTCGATCGAGGCGTCGAGGTTGCCTTCGTCCACGGCGGCCTGGGCGGCGGCAAGGAGCGCCTGCTCGTCCACGCTGCGGCCGCTCTGCCCCTCGGCAAAGGTGAAGGAGCGGTCGCTTACGTCAAAGCCGGTGACGGTGGCGTCCACAGGGTCCGCGTTGATGGCCGCGGCGCAGGCATTGAGCGTCTCCGTCATGTCGGGCAGGGAATAGCCCGCCTCTACGCTGATGTCCACCGGCGCGGTCTTAAGGCTCTCGATGGCGGCGAGGTTTTCCTCCCGCGTGCCGGAACGGCCGATGGCATAGGCCTCTTCCACCGCGGAAGCCAGGTCCGAGCCCGTGAGAAGGCTCACCGGGAAGCTCTGGTCTTCATAGGTGAGCGTCAAGGTGTGCGCTTCCAGCCCAAGGCCCGCCTCCACCGCCTGCACGGCCTGCTCCTTGGTCAGGCCCCCCAGGGCCACGCCGTTTATGCTCACGCCCTCATAGATCGTGTCCTGCGCAAGCACCGTGTTTTCGGCGTTCTGCTGCTCCTGGGCCTCGGCCTGCAGGCGGAGCTGCTCCTCGTCCTGGCGGGCGGTGAAATAGCGCACGCCGGCGACCACGCCGATGACCACCAGCAGCACCAGGAGCAGCAGCGGCAGGAGGCTGCCCTTCTTCTTTTTCTTCCTGCCGCGACCGGAGCCGGAAGCGCGGCCCCCGCCGTTGCTGTAGTAGCCGCCGCCAGAGGCGTTCGTCCTGCGTCCCTGCGCGGAGCGGCTGCGACCGTTGTTGTAATAGCTAGACATACCCCATCCTCCTGCCAAAATCCAGTGTAAAAAATACCATTAAGTATCACGACAGAAAGCCCGCAAATGTTGCAGGTTTTGCCGCCGGAGAGCGCAACTTTTCGCCCGCGCCCGGCGTCGGTATTATTATAGGCGCGGCGGGGGGAAATCGCAACGGAAAAGCCCGCCCGGCGGCCGGACGCGCCGTGTTAAATGTTTTTGCCGAAAAGGACGGTGCACAAACGCGGCGGCTGTGGTATACTAGGGAACAGAAAACGAGAGGGGGAGGAGAAACGCATGGGCATGGAACTGACATGGCTGGGGCAGGGCGGCTTCCTCATCCGCTGCGGCGGGGCCGCGATCTGCCTGGATCCCTACCTTTCCGACAGCTGCGAGAGGAGCGGCGGGCACACCCGCATCGCCCCGCCGCCGCTTGACCCCGGCGGGATCGACGCCGACGTCTTCGTCTTTACCCACGACCACATGGACCACCTGGACGAGGGCACGCTGCGAAAAATCGACCTGTGCGCCCATCTCTTCGCTGCGCCGGCCTCCTGCCGGGAGCACCTGCGCCGGCTCGGCGTGCCGCAGGAGCGGCTGCTGCGCTTTGACCGCGGCGAGAGCTTTGGCATCGTGGACGCGGAGCTGCACGCCGTCTTTGCCGACCACACCGAGGACAGCATCGGCCTGGTCGTGCGCGCCGGCGGCAGGACCATCTACTTTACCGGCGACACGCTTTTTTCCCCGCGCCTGGCTAAGGAAGCCGCGCCGTTTTCTCCGGACATACTCGTCACCTGCATAAACGGCCGCTGGGGCAACATGGGCGCGGAGGAGGCGGCGGACGTGGCCCGCGCTCTGGACGTCAAAGTCGCCATCCCCACGCACTACGGCATGTTCGCCGAGAACACCGCCGACCCGATGGACTTTGTGCGCGCCTTTGACGCCGCGCGCTGCCGCCTGCTGCAGATGTACGAGCCGGTGGAGATCGAGGTCCGGCAAAACTGATTTTTTGAGGTGATACGCAAATGCCCAAGCTCCCGCGCGTCAAGCGCATCCGGGACATGACGGCGGAGGAGAAGAAGATCCTCTCCCAGCGCGTGCAGCTCTACGGCGGCGTGGCGCTGATGTTTGTGCTCTGCGCGCTCTTCCTGCGCTTTTACAACACGCGCCTGATCGAGAGCAGCGGCATACAGCCCACGCCGCGCAGGGTGGTGGAGCCCATCGCCGTGACCTACCGCGCCCAGGACGACCCCGCCTGGGCCGAAGATCCTTTGGGCGGCACCGGCTACACGATGGAAGAGGAGGGCAGCCTGTTCTGCAGCCTGTCCATGGCGCTGGAGACCTGCGGCATCGAGGTGGACCCCGGCGCGCTCAACCAGGCGTTCATGGACAACGATATGTACGTCGACGACAGCGCCGCGGACCTGACGCGCCTGCCGGAGCTCTATCCCGGCCTGCGCTTTGACGCGCCGCGCGACTTTGACGGCACGGACATCACGGACGCCATCGCAGACGGCCGCGCCTGCCTGGTGCGCGTGCAGCGGGGGGAGAGCGCGCACTGGCTGACCGTGGTGGGGGCGACGGAAAACGACTTCCTCGTGCTCGACCCGGACGGCGGCAGCGCGGCAAAGAACCTCGCCGACTTTGGCAATGTCTTTGCCCTGGCGCTGCTGGACGCGGCGTAGAGAAGGGGGGACGGAAGAATGGCGGAGCAATATTTCACCAGCGCCCCCACCTCCGCCCACGAAACGCGCACGCTGCGCGTTTTGGCGGGGGAGCGGGAGCTGGCCTTTGAGACGGACGCCGGCACCTTTTCCAAGACGCGCCTGGACCCCGGCAGCCGCCTGCTGCTGCAGAGCCTGCCGCCGCTCTCCGGCCGCGGCGCGGACATCGGCTGCGGCTGGGGGGCCATAGGCATCAGCCTTGCGGCGGAGAACCCGCAGGTCTTTGTCGAGATGGTGGACGTAAACGAGCGCGCCGTGGACCTGGCCCGCAAAAACGCGGCGGCAAACGGCGTCGCCAACGTCGCCGTGCGCCTGAGCGACGGCCTGGCGGCGGTGGAAGGGGGGCTGGACTTTTGCCTCACCAACCCGCCCATACGCGCGGGCAAGGCGGTGGTCTACCGCTTCTTTGACGAGGCGGCGCAAAAGCTGCGCCCCGGCGGGCGGCTCTACGCGGTGGTGCGCAAGCAGCAGGGCGCGCCCTCGGCTCTCAAGCGCCTTGGCGAGGTGTTTGCCCGGGCGCGCGTCAGGGAGCGCGAGAGCGGCTATTGGATACTCGAAGCGGAAAAGGCGGAGTAAAGCCCCGCTTTTTTCGCGGAAGGACATGTGAAAAGTTTGGCAATCCCCGCTTTGTTTGCGGGCGGGGCGGTCTTTGGCAGAAAGGAAGGAAGAAAATATCATGGCAGCCCACAGGATTTCCGACGCCGTGATCCGGCGCCTGCCGGGCTATTACCGCTATTTGCGGGATCTGGAGAAGGTGGGGGTGACGCGCATCTCCTCGCAGGAGCTGGGCGCGCGCATGGGGCTCACCGCCTCGCAGATCCGCCAGGACATCAACTGCTTCGGCACGCTGGGCCAGCAGGGCTACGGCTACAACGTCCCCGAGCTGCGCGCGCACATCGGCGAGATACTGGGCCTTGCGCACGGGTATGAGATGGTCATCGCCGGGGCGGGCAACATCGGCCAGGCCGTGGCCTGGTACCCCGGCTTTTCCCAGCGGGGGTTCCACGTCTCGGCCCTCTTTGACGTAAAGCCCGACCTCATCGGCCGGGTGATCCGCGGCGTGCCTGTCTACAACATCACCGAGATGCGCGCCTTTTTGCGGGAGCACCCGGCCAAGATCGGCGTGGTGGCGACGCCGGCGCGCGTGGCCCAGACCGTGGCCCACCAGATGATCGAGGGCGGCGTGCGCGCGCTGTGGAACTTTGCGCCGATGGACCTAAAAGTGCCGGAGGGTGTGGTGGCCAGCAACGTGCATCTGACGGACAGCCTGCTGGTGCTCACCTACCGCCTGCAGCGCCTGGAGGAAGAGAACAGCGCGCCCTCGAACGAACCCGCCCCGTAAATCGTAGGTATAGCGTGTCCCTGCTGCGCGCGTCTGGAAAAAGGCGTTAGGCGCGCCGTACTTGATTCCGCGCTTTGGGATATGCTAAAATGGAGAGCAGGAAAGCCGGCCCCGATGCGGCCGGCGCAATAAAAGGAAGGAATCCGCCATGGCAGAAGAGCAGAATACCCGCCGCGACGGCGAGGACAGACCCATAGACGCGCAGGAGCCGGAGACCGTCCGCGTTCCGGCGCAGCCGGATGCCGCGGCACCGGAAACGCCGCCGCCCGCCCCGTCCGCGCCCGCAACGGACGACGCACCCGCGGCGGCCGAGGTATCCGCGGCAGCCGAGACACCCGTGACGGGCGACGCACCCATGATGGGCGACACACCCGTGACGGGCGACGCACCCGTGACGGGCGACAAGCCCGCGTTATCTGCGGCGGAGCCCGGCTCCGGCGCGGAGGAGGAGAGCGCGGGCCCGAAGCGGAAGAAGGGCGGCCGCGGCCCGGTGACGGTGCTGCTGAGCGTGGCCATCGTCTTGTTCGTGGTGGGCGCCCTGTTGGGCCTGCTCTACGCGCACTCCTACGCCCGGCTGGAGGAGATGAAGGCAGCGGTGGACGTCACCGGCTTCTATCCCGGCGTCACCATCGACGGGCAGGACGTGGGCGGCCGCGGCTATGACGAGGTGCGCCAGGAGATCATCGCCCGCCAGGAGGAAGAGGCGGCGGCGCGCAAGATCACCGTGGAATACGCGGGGGAGCGCTTTGAACTGCCGCTGCTCTCCAGCTACGACACGGACCAGGTGATCGTTTCGGCCTACAACTACGCCAAGGAAGGCAGCCTGCAGGAGCGCTATGACAAGGTGGAGGCGCTGCGGCAGCAGCCGATGGACTTTGCCACCACCTGCGTCGTCACCGCTGACGGCGTGGACGCCTTTGTGCAGCGCGTGGCAGAGGCGCTGGAGGTTCCGGCCAAGGACGCGACGGTGGCAAAGTTCGACCCGGAGAACAAGACCTTCACCTTCACGGACGAGGCCACGGGCCTTGCGCTGAACGCGGAAAAGCTCAAGAGCGACATCGAGAGCGCGGTGGAGGCGGGCACGTACGACACGCCCATCGTCCCGGAGCTCAGCGTGACGCAGCCCACCGTGACCAAGGAGGAGCTCCAGGCGCAGAACACGCTCCTGGCGTCGTTCAGCACGGAGACGACTTCTTCCACCTCGCGCAACACGAACATCCGCCTCTGCTCCGAGGCCTTCAACGGCTATGTGGTGGCCCCGGGCGAGGTGTTCTCCCTCAACACGCTCACCGGTCCGCGCACCACCGACAAGGGCTACAAGCCCGCTGGCGCCATACAGAACGGCATCATGGTGCAGGAGCCGGGCGGCGGCGTCTGCCAGGTGTCCACCACGCTCTTTAACGCCGTGGTGCGCGCCGGCATGGAGATCGTGGAGCGCCACGGGCACTCCTGGCCTTCGGACTACGTCGAGATCGGCATGGACGCCGCCATCGACTACCCGGCCAAGGACTTCCAGTTCAAGAACGTCTCCGACGCGCCGATCTACCTGGTATCCACGTTTGAGGACCGGCTGCTGACGGTGGAGGTCTACGGCAAGCCCGTCGTGGAGGAGGGCGTGACCATCGACCTGCGCTCCACCACGGACTCCACCATCCGCCGCGGCGAGGACAGCATGGTCTACGACCCGTCCCTGGCCCCCGGCACCACCGAGACCGTGCGCAAGGGCCGCGACGGCAAGAAGTCCACCACCTACATCCAGTACATCAAGGACGGCGAGGTGATCGAGGAGAAGGTGCTCTTCACCACCACCTATCCCGCCATCCGCGCCATCATCAACTACGGCCCGGCCATCGTCTACGAGGAGCCGGATCCCGTGCCCGAGGAGACGCCCGAGATCCCCGAGGAAGAGACCAACGTCTGGTAAGGCTTAAAACCGCAGCGCCCCGCTTCGCCCCGGAAGCGGGGCGTTTGTTTTTGGCCTGCCCGCGCCATACTAGCAGCAGAGAATTTTGCGAAAAAGGAGGCGCGCTTGCCGGTGGAGAAGCTGAGCGCATCCCTTGCGGAGAACCTTGCGGCCTTTCGGGCGCTGTTTCACGCGCCGGAGAACTGCGACTTTGTCGTGCGCGAGTTTGCGCCGCACGGCGTGCCCATGGCGGCGCTGTACATCGACGGCATGGCCAACCGCCAGAACATCGAGGACATGGTGCTGCGGCCGCTGATGAACATGCGCCCCTTTGGCGGCGTGGCGCCGGAAAGGCGCGGCGCGGCGCTGGCGGCGCAGGTGCTGCCCACCGGCACCGGGCGCCTGGAGGCGGACGCGCGCCTGGTGGCCAATTTCGTGCTGGACGGCAACTGCGCGCTGCTGTGCGAGGGCTGCGGCGAGGCGGTGCTGGCGGAGATGCCGGGCTTTGCCAGCCGCGCGGTGGGCCAGCCGCCGATCGAGAGCGCGGCCTTTGCCCCGCACGAGGCCTTTAACGAGACGATCCGCACCAACCTTACGTTGCTGCACCGCATACTGCGCACGCCAGACCTGGTGACGGAGATGCTGGAGATCGGCAGCAGCTCCAAGACCAAGGTGGCGCTGACCTACATCAGCGGCGTGGCCAACCCGGCGCTGCTGCGCGAGGCGCGGCGCCGCCTGCGGGGCGTTCAGACAGAGCGCCTGCTCTCCATCGGCCAGTTGCAGCAGCTGATCGAGGACCGGCCGGGCGCGCTGCTGCCGCAGATCGTGCAGACCGAGCGCCCGGACCGCGCCGCCTCCTTCCTCACCGACGGCATGGTGGTCATCGCCTGCGACGGCGCGCCCTATGTCCTCGCCGCGCCCGCCACGTTCTGGAACTTCCTGCACACGCCGGACGACCACGCGCTGCGCTGGCCCTACGGTACGTTCATGCGCGTGGTGCGGGTGCTGGGCTTCTTTCTGGCGCTGCTGCTGCCGGCGGTCTACAACGCGCTGCTGCTCTACCACCAGGAGCTGCTGCCAACGGATTTGCTCACCTCCATCTTGGAGGGGTACACGCTGGTGCCGCTGTCGGTGACGGTGGAGCTGATCCTGATGGACTTCGTCTTTGACCTCATCAACGAGGCGAGCCTGCGCATGCCGGGCAACATGGGCTCGACACTGGGCATCGTCGGCGGGCTGGTGCTGGGGCAGGCGGCGGTGAGCGCCAACCTCATCTCGCCGCTGCTGATCATCGTGGTGTCGGTGGCGGGCCTTGGGCTGTTCGCGGTGCCGAGCTACCCCTTGTCTCTGGCGGTGCGCATTGCCCGCATGCTGTTGGTGCTGGCCTCGACTTTGGCGGGGTTTGTCGGGCTCAACGTGGCGCTGCTCTGCCTGCTGTGCGCGGCGGCGGCGCAGGAGAGCTTCGGCACGCCGTATTTCGCCCCCGCCGCGCCGCGCATGCGCCACAACGCGGACCTCTTTTTGCGCCTGTCGCTGCGCCGGCAGGCGAGGCGGCCGGGCATGGCGCACCCGCTGAAGGACAATGCCGCGACGGATATGCGCGCCTGGGAGAAGGGGGGCGGCACGAAGTGAAGGACGAAGTGCGCGCCCCGGAGATGACGGCGCTGCTCGGCGCGGTGCTGGCGGCGCAGTGGTTCTCCTCCACGGGCAGCGGCTTTCTCGAGGCCTGCGGCAACGCCGTGGTGCTGCCGCTGCTGCTCTGCGGCCTGGCCCTTGCGGCGCTGGCCACGGGGCTTGGCGCGCTGGCGCCGCGGCGGGGGCTGTGGGAGAGCTGCCGCGGCACGCCGGGCCTTGGGCTCTTTCCCCTGATCGGGGCGCTGCTCTTTACGCTCCTTGCCGCTACGGCCCTGCGCGACGCGCTGGATGTGCTGACGCTCTTCCTCCTGCCGCAGACGCCGCGCTGGTTCCTCCTGCTGCTGCTCCTGCCGCTGCTGCTGTGCATGGCGCTGCAGGGCAGCGCGGCGGTGTCGCGCGTCGTGCGGCTGCTGGGGCCGGCGCTGCTCACGATCTACGCGGCGGTGCTGCTGTTCTCTTCCTGGAACCGGGCCGACGTCTACAACTTCTTTCCCCTGCTGGGTCGGGGCGTGCCGGCGCTGCTGCGCACGGCGCTCTCGGGGCTTTCGGTGGGGGCCTGGCTGCCGATGCTGTGGGTGGACGCGCCGCGCCTTGCCCCGCTGCCGCGCACGGCGCGCCGGGGGTGTCTGCTTGGCTGCGCGCTGTGCACGGCGGGATACCTGACCTATGGCCTGATCTTCCCCAACGGCGCGGCGCAGGGCACGGCCTTCCCGCTGCACCAGCTCAGCGCCTCGGGCGGCTTCTCCAGCGCGCTGCAGCGGACGCACGCGCTGTTCATCTTCGCCTGGCTGCCGGTACAGGCCGCGGCGGTGGGGGCCGGGCTGACCTACGCCGGGCGCAGCCTGCGCGCCGTCTTTCCCCAGGCAAGCGCGCGTTTGCTCGCCCTGCTCCCGCTGCTGGCGGCGCTGGCCCTGGGCTTTCCGGCGTTGGCGGACAGCCCGGCCTGGCTGCTCTATCTCTTGCAGACCAACGTCCAGGCATACCTGGCGCTGCTGCTGCTCGTGCCGCTGCTGATTTGCGGCCTTAGGGAAAGGAGGGCGCGCCATGCGTAAACGGATCGCCTGTCTGCTGCTCGCGCTCTGCCTCATGCCCCTGAATGGCTGCTACGACGCCATGGACCTTGGCGACCAGATCTTCGCGGTGAACCTGGCCCTGGACACGGGCGAGGGCCGGGCGCTGCGGCTGACCATGCAGTTCCCCCAGATCACGCCGGTGGGCAAGGACGCCTCCGCCGGGGGCGAGAGCGAACTGCAGAAGGACGGCTACACCATCGAGCAGGTGGAGGGCGACAGCCTGGCCGAGTGCCTGACGATGATCGGCCTTGTGACGCCGCGGCACGTGGACCTGATGCACCTGCGCGGCGTCTTCCTGGGCGAGTCGCTGACCAGCGAGCGCAGCCTGCTCTGGAGCTGTCTTTCGGAACTGCTGAGCACGCATGA
>CALWKN010000290.1 GCA_944381265.1 uncultured Clostridia bacterium | reverse complement strand
GCGCTTCGCCCCTGCCGCCGCGCGCGGAACCCCTTGGCACCGCGCCCATCGTCATCGGCCAGCTCTTTTCCACCTATCTGCTGGTGCAGCGCGGCGAGTCGCTGCTGATCATCGACCAGCACGCCGCCCACGAGCGCATACTCTACGAGAAGTTCCGCCAGCAGGTGGACGAGCGGGCCCAGTCCCAGCCGCTGCTCACGCCCTACGTCTTTGACGTGAGCCTGCGCGAGGCGGAGCTCCTGACGGAAAACCTGGAGCGCCTGCGCAGCATCGGCTTTGCCGTCGAGCCCTTTGGCGAGCGCTCCTTCCGCGTCAGCGCCGTGCCGGTGCTGCTGGGCGCGCCGCAGACGCGCGACTTCTTCCTGGAGCTCCTGGACCGGCTGGAGACGCTCTCCTCGACGAAGGTGCGGGATCTAAAGCGCGACGCGCTGATCAAGATGGCCTGCAAAAAGGCGATCAAGGGCGGGGACGCGCTCTCCCCGCAGGAAGTCAACGCGCTGCTCGCGCTCGTCGCCGGGGAGGAGACGCCCACCTGCCCGCACGGGCGGCCGATACTCATCCCCATCACCAAGCGCGAGCTGGAAAGGAAGTTCAAGAGGATCCAATGAAGCCCAAGCTGCTCTTTGTCGTCGGCCCCACGGCCTCGGGCAAGACCGACGCCGCCATAGAGCTGGCGCTGCGCTGCGGCGGGGAGATCGTCTCCGCCGACTCCGTGGCCATCTACCGCGGCATGGACATAGGCTCGGCCAAGCCAAGCATAGAGGAGATGCGCGGCGTGCCGCACCACCTGCTCTCCTTTGCCGACCCCGCCGTGCCCTACAGCGTCTCGGAGTACAAGCGGGACGCCCTGCGCTGCATCGCGGACATCCTCGCCCGCGGCCGCCAGCCGATCGTCTGCGGCGGCACCGGGCTCTACGTAAACGCGCTGCTCTTTCCCCTGGACTTTGGCTCTGCCCCGGCGGATGCGTCCGTGCGGGAAAAGTGGAACCGCTTCCTTGCGGAGAAGGGCCCCGCCGCGCTGCACGCAGAGCTTAAAAAGGTCGATCCCGTTTCCGCCGCCGAGATCCACGAAAACAACACCCGCCGCGTCGTCCGCGCCCTGGAGATCTACGAGTGCAGCGGCGTGCCCAAGTCCGCCCAGCGCGCCCCGGACGCCCCGCCGGACCTGCCCTACGAGCCGGTGCTGGCCGGGCTCACCCGCCCGCGCCCCTCGCTCTACGCCCGCTGCGACGCCCGCGTGGACGCCATGCTGCGCGCCGGACTGGTGGAGGAGGTGCGCGCCCTGCGCGAGGGGGGCCTCTCCGACAGCGCCCAGTCCATGCAGGCCATCGGCTACAAGGAGATCGCCGCCTATCTGCGCGGGGAGACGACGCTGGAGGAGGCGCGCGAGAACATGCAGCGCAACACGCGGCACCTGGCCAAGCGCCAGCTCACCTGGTTCCGCGCTCTCGACAAGATCCGCTGGTTCGACCTGGAATCCTACGCGGATCCGGGCGCATTTTTCCGCGATTTGGCCGCCTATTCCCTAGGAAATTCTTCCATTTCGTGATATAATCACAGTGACAACAGAGAAAGAGGTGTTCGCACATGGGCAAGAACTCTGCGGATCTGCAGGACATCATCCTCAACGGTGTGCGCAAGAACCGCATACCCGTGACCATGCATCTGACCAACGGCGTGCCGCTCAAGGGCATCATACGCGGCTTTGACTCCTACGTGGTGCTGCTGGAGAGCGACGGCAAGCAGCAGATGATCTTCAAGCACGCCATTTCCACCGTCACGCCCTCGCGCCCCGTGCAGTACTGCCCGGACGCGGACCTGGACGCCCCGGACGGAGAGGAGAACTAGAGGCCCTATGACAGACAAAGAGATCCGCGCGCGCCTGGATGCGGCGGAGCGCGCCCTTTCCCAGCGGTTTTTGGCGCTGGAGGAGACGGAGAGAGAGAACTTTGCCCGCGTCATGGACGCCTTCCGCCAGGAGCGCGTGGCCGTGCGCCACTTTGCCCCCACCACCGGCTACGGCTACGGCGACGACGGCCGCGACGCGCTGGAGCGCATCTACGCCCGCGTCTTCGGCTGCGAGGACGCGCTGGTGCGCCCGTCCATCGCCTCGGGCACGCACGCCCTGGCGCTGTGCCTCTTCGGCCTGCTGCGCCCGGGCGACGTGCTCGTCGCCGGCTCCGGCAAGCCCTACGACACGCTGGAGAGCGTCATCGGCCTTGCCGGCGAGAGCGGCCAGGGCTCTTTGCGCGAGTACGGCATCGGCTACGCCCAGGTGGACTTAAAAGACGACGACGTGGACCTGCCCGCGCTCCTGCGGGCGCTGCGGGACCCGCGCGCCAAGGTGGTCGCCCTGCAGCGCTCCCGCGGCTATGACTGGCGCGCCAGCCTCACCGTGGAGCGCCTGGGGGAAGTGGCAGGCGCGGTGCACGCCGCCCGGCCCGACGTCATCGTCATGGTGGACAACTGCTACGGCGAGTTCGTCTGCGCCAAGGAGCCGACGCACCTTGGCTGCGACATCGCCGTGGGCTCGCTGATCAAGAACCCCGGCGGCGGCCTGGCGCCCACGGGCGGCTATCTCGTGGGCCGCTCCGACCTGATCGAAAAGTGCGCCTGCCGCCTGACCTCGCCCGGCATCGGGCGCGAGGTGGGCTCGTACCTGGGCGGCTACGACCGCTTCTACCAGGGGCTGTTCCTGGCCCCGCACGTGGTCAGCCAGGCGGTCCGCGGCTCGATGCTGGCGGCGGCGGTGTTCGCCGACCTGGGCTTTGCCGTCAGCCCCGGCCCGCAGTCGCCCCGCTCCGACATCATACAGGCCATACGCTTTGAGGACCCGGACAAGCTCATCGCCTTCTGCCAGGGCATACAGTACGCCTCGCCCATCGACAGCCACGTCACCCCTGAGCCCTGGGACATGCCCGGCTATCAGGACCCGGTGATCATGGCGGCGGGGACGTTCGTCTCCGGCGCCTCCATCGAGCTCTCCGCCGACGCGCCCATCCGCCCGCCCTACACCGCCTACATGCAGGGCGGCCTGACGCTGGCCCATGTGCGCTACGCGCTGGAGCACGTGCTGCGCCATCTCTCGGACAAGGGCCTGATCTGATCCAAACAAAAAAGAGGGGAGACCCCCTCTGAGCGTGTCGACAAAGTCGACACGCTTCGAAAAAATGCAAGTTTGCATTTTTTCGAGTGACATCCGGCGCGCCGCGCGCTGCGCGCACAACGCGCCGGATACCGGAAACGGTTCCTACGGAACC
>CALWKN010000289.1 GCA_944381265.1 uncultured Clostridia bacterium | reverse complement strand
CCTGTCCGTTGACGGCCATGTGCCGCTGCCCCAGGGCCGCCTCCGGGTTTTCGGCGATGGCCTCAAAGAGGAAGGTGCGGCGGCCGTCCGGCAGCAGCACCTCGCTGCAGCCGTAGTTGGGCGCCTCGGGCGGCGGATTGCCCACGCGCGTCACGGACCCGATCCAGGCCTCGGACCCGGAGTCGGTGTCAAGGGCGGGGGTGACGCCGCGCAGCTTGTCGATCTCGCGGCCGCCCGTGCCGCGGATGTGGTTGGGGACGAGCTCCCAGGGTTGATGGAAGAAATCCATGTTCTGATCCTCCGTGTCTTTATTTTGTTGGTTATGAGAAAAAGCGTCCTATGCGCCTTTGTACCGAATGCCTGGCGATCCCAAAACCCTCGCGATCGGACGTTATTGATCCTCTATGTGTGCCAGCTCCCGGTTCTTTACATAATTTCCGTTCTCGTCTTTTCGGAAAGGAAGCACGGCTGTCACCGCATCCTTGTTTATGCATCCATATACATGAGGGTAAAATCTCCCGCAATTCTCTTCGTCTTCATAAATGTAAAATCATGCAGCATTATCAGTGCATCTCCTTAGAACGCGGGCGGGAAAGAGCGAGGAAGGCTTCCGGCAGGGGCGCGCGCAGGCAGATGCGCGCGCCGGTAAAGGGCTGGGTCAGCGAAACGCGCCAGGCGTGCAGGGCAAAGCGGCCGGGGAGATCGGGGCAGGGCGCGCCGTAGAGCGCATCGCCCGTCACCGGGTGGCCGATGGAAGCAAGGTGCACGCGGATCTGGTGCGTGTGGCCGGTCTCCGGGCGCAACAAAAGCAGCGTGCGCCTCGTTTGCAGGAAGCGGGAGAGCACGAGGAAGCGCGTCGCGGCGGGGCGGCCGTCCGGGCGCACGCAGCGGCGCGGGCCGCCGCCGTCCGGCCTGCCGATGGGGGCGCGGACGCAGCCCTCGTCTTCTTGCACGAGGCCCTCGGCCACGGCCAGATACTCGCGGACAAAGTCCGGCGTGTGCAATTCTTCGATCAGGCGCTGCTGCGCCGGGGCGCTGCGGGCGCAGACCACGATGCCGCTGGTGCCGCGGTCCAGGCGGTTGACCGGGCGAAAGACGAAGGGCGCACGCGCCTCGTAGGCGGCGACGCGGTTGGCAAGCGCGCCCAAGGGCAGGTCGCGCGTGGGCGTGGTGGCCATGGGCGCGGGCTTGTCTGCGATGAGCAGGTCGCCGTCCTCGTAGAGCAGGGAGAGCGGCAGGGCTTCCGGAACGATGCCCTGGTCGCGCGGGCTTTCGCAGACGGCGCGCACCTCCTGGCCCGCGCGCACCACGGCGCTGACATAGGCGTTTTTGCCGTCAAGCGTCAGGCCCTTTGTGCGCTTGAGGATGCGGATCTGGCGGTCGGAGAGGGAAAAGAGCGCGCGCAGCGCCGCGTCCAGGCGCGCGCCGTCCAGGGACGGCGGGACGCGGGCGGAGAATGTCTTTTCCGCCATCAGCTCTCCAGGACCTTGGAGTACTGGGCCATCATGGAGACGAGCTCCTGGGAGGGCTCCATGAGCAGCAGCGTGCGCTTGCCGTCGCGGATGAAGTAGAGGTAATAGAGGCGGGACTTGGAGTTCAGGAAGTAGTCCAGGCGCTTTACGTCCTTCATCGAGTCGTAGCGGGCAAAGGTCGGGCCGTCCACCCAGCCGCCGGCCTCCATCTCGCGCATGCGCAGCGTGCACAGCTGCTTGCGGCGGGCGTTGCCAAGGACCATGGCAAAGTCCATTTCGCCGTTTGTGAAGGAGTACTCGTACTCGACGCGGAAGTTGTCCTTATAGCGGTAGAGCAGGAAGGCCACGCCGCCGCCCACCAGGAGCGTCAGGACATTTGCCACGCTGAACTGCAGCGCCATCAGGCCGGACAGGCCCATGATGCCGACAAAGCCGAAGCAGATGAGCAGGAACCAGCTCAAGACATAGCCGAGCGCGTTGAGCGTGCGGCCCTGGCGGCGGGTGACGACTTCTTCCTTGAAATTGTCCATGGGATCAGACCTCCTAGGATTGATGCTCCTATTGTACCATGTTTGGCCGCGTTTGGGTACAGAAACTTTACGCGGGAAGGAAGCAGGATTTTTCGCGTCGGAGGTCGAAATACAGAATTTGGCGTATCCGCCCGACGGGATTTTTGCGCGGGCGGAAAGATCACCCTTAGGAGGCAGAGACGATGAAGTGTCCTTCTTGCGGCGTTTGGAATAGATCCCATATGAAAAAGTGCTTCCGCTGCGGCGCGGACCTGCCGCCCGCGGACGAGTCGGCGCGGCCCATTCGCTTTGGCGAGCCGGTGCTCCCGCAGCCCCAGGAGCTGCCGGACGACGAGCCCCCGCAGCCCGCGCCGCGGCCCGTGTTGCCGCGCGGCGTCTTTGCCGGGGAGGAGGACGACGAGCCGGTGACCGCGCCGCTGCCGCGCTTTGGGGCGAGGCGGCGGGCGCAGGAGAAGCCTGCGGTACAGGCCCCGCCTGCGGCGGCGCCGGAACCTCCGGTGGGACCGGAATTTCCTTCTGTGCCGTAACCGCCGGTAGGACCGGAACCTCCGGGGGGGCCGGAACCTCCGGTGGTACCGGAACCGCCGGAGCCGGAGGAGATCATCTCCCTGTACGACGAGGGCAACTGGGGCGGCGACGAGGAAGAGGACACCGAGGAGGTCTATGGCCTGCCCCCGGTAAAACAGGTGTCTCCGGCAGAACCGGAAGCTCCGGCGGCACCGGAACC
>CALWKN010000288.1 GCA_944381265.1 uncultured Clostridia bacterium | reverse complement strand
AACGGTTCCGTAGGAACCGTTTCCGGTATCCGGCGTGTTGTGCGCGCAGCGCGCGGCACGCCGGATGTCACTCGAAAAAATGCAAACTTGCATTTTTTCGAAGCGTGTCGACTTTGTCGACACGCTCAAACGCGCGCTTCGGCGCGTTTTTTTCACGCCGCGGGCGGCAGGATTCCCCGTTCCCCACGTCGAACTCCTTGGGACAGAGAGCCGAAAGAGAAGGGGGGAGCCGCTTTTGCGCGTCTACATACTGCGCCGCACGCAGGAAGAGGCCCTGCGCACGCTTGCGCGCATCCGCGCCGCAGGCGAGGACCGCGTGCTCGGCTGCGCCGCCGCGCCCGGCCGTATCGAAATTTTGCGCCAAAGCGGCGCCGACGCCTTTGTGCTGGACGCCGTGCTGCCCGGCCCGGACGGCCCCGCCCTGGCCCGGGCGCTGGCGCCGCGGCCCTGCGTGCTGCTGCTGCCCGCCGCCGCGCTCCCGCCGCCGGACAACGCCTGCTTTGCCGCGGAGGTGGAGGTCAACGCCGCGCTGGACGCCCTGCGCCGCACCCCTTTGAGCGGGGAAGAGCGCCTCGCCCTGCGCCGCGAGCTGCTGCACCTGGGCTTTAAGCCGAACAACATGGGCACGCGCCAGCTCGGCCGCGCCCTGGAGCTGGCGCTGCGCGACGAGGGCGCGCTGTCCGACCTGGCCGCCCGCGTCTACGCGCCCATCGCCCGCGAGACCGGCCGCAGCGCCGCCAGCGTCGAGCGCAACATCCGCTACGCCATCGAGTGCGCCTGGGTGCGCGGCGACCTGCGCGCCCTGCAGGCCCGCTTCGGCTACACGGTGGAGGCCGAGCGCGGCAAGCCCACCAACCGCGCCTTCCTGGCCCAGCTGAGCGAGTACCTGCGCCTGCGCCGCATTTCTCCTCCCTGAGCGCGCATATCCTTCCCTAAAAGGGAAGAGGGGAGGGAGCGCGCGTGTTCGCAAAGACGCTTCGGGCGCTGCTGCGCCCCTGCCGCGCAGGGCTTGCCGCCGCCGGGTTCCTGGCCCTGGCCGCCTGCACCTGCGGCCTGCGCGCCGGGCTTGCCGGCACGCTTTCGCCGGACCCGCTGTGGAGAAGCTGCGGCCCGGCCGCGCTGCGCGAGCTTCTGTCGGTGTCGGCGCTCTATCTGTTCGCCCTGCACCCCTTTGGCTGCGCCCTGAGCGCGGCGCTGCTGCTCCGCTGCGCGTTTTCCCTCGGCCTGGACGCGGGCGCGCTGCTGCTGGAGCGCGGCGCGGCGGGCATACCGCTCTTCTGCGCCCTGCTGCCCGTATCGCTGCTCTCGCTCGCCGCCGCCTGCCTCAGCTGCGCCGTGACGGCGCACGCCGCCCTGCGCGCCCCCGTGCCGCCGCGCCGCGCCTATCTTGCACTTCTTGCCCTCACCGCGCTTGTACAGGGGCTCTGCGCGCTCCTGCGCTGCCTCGTCTAAGACAAAAGGAGGATCCCATGGAACACAAACGCGCCGTCGTCGTCGTACTGGACAGCCTGGGCGTGGGCGCGCTGCCGGACGCCGCCGACTTTGGCGACGCGGGCAGCCATACGCTGCTGCACATATTGGAAAACGTCCCGGACCTTGCCATACCGCACCTGCGCGCCCTTGGGCTGTGCCGCCTGCTGGGGCAGCCGGACGACGTACTGCCCGCCGCCGGCTGGGCGCGCCTTGCCGAGCGCTCGCGCGGCAAGGACACCACCACCGGCCACTGGGAGCTGGCGGGCCTTGCGCTGGACAAGCCCTTTCCCACCTTCCCGCACGGCTTCCCGCCGGACTTCCTCGCCCGCTTCTCCAAAACGGTGGGCCGCCCGCTGCTGGGCAACTGCACGGCCTCCGGCACGGAGATCATACAGCGCCTGGGCGAAGAGTCCGTGCGCCGCGGCGCGCTGATCGTCTACACCTCCGCCGACAGCGTCTTCCAGATCGCCGCCCACGAGGACGTCGTGCCGCCGCAAACGCTCTATGCCATCTGCCGCACCGCGCGTAAGATGCTCACCGGCGACCTTGCCGTGGGCCGCGTCATCGCCCGGCCCTTCGTCGGCAGTCCCGGCGCCTATGTGCGCACCGCCAATCGCCGCGACTTCTCCTTAGCGCCCACCGGCCCCACCATGCTCGACGCCTTGAAGGACGCCGGGCGCGACGTGCTCTCCGTGGGCAAGATCTGCGACATCTTCGCCGGGCGCGGCATCACCGAGTCCTTCCTCACGCACGGCAACGCCGAGGGCGAGGAAGCGCTGCTAACGCTGCTTGCGCGCGACTTCTCCGGCCTGCTCTTTGTCAACCTGGTGGATTTTGACATGCTCTACGGCCACCGCCGCGACGCGCAGGGCTACGCCCGCGCGCTGGAGCACTTTGACCGGACGCTGGGCCGGGCGCTTGCCCTGCTCCGCCCCGGCGACCTCTTCGCCGTCACCGGCGACCACGGCTGCGACCCGACGTTCCGCGGCACGGACCACACGCGCGAGTACGTGCCCCTGCTGCTGCTGGGCGGCCCGACGGGCGACCTTGGCACGCGGCCGACCTTTGCTGACCTCTCGGCCACGGTCCTGTCTCACCTCGGCCTTCCCGCCATCGCCGGCAAAGCCATCGACTGAGTCTTTGGCATAAATCCCTCCCCTTCCGCTTATCCATGGAGCAGAAGGGGAGGGATCTTCTGTGAGAAAAACGCGCTGCCTGGCCGCGCTGCTGGCGTTTCTGCTGCTGTTTTGCCCCTGCGCTGCGCGC
>CALWKN010000287.1 GCA_944381265.1 uncultured Clostridia bacterium | reverse complement strand
GTCCCAGTCGAGCACGACCGGCTCGCCCTTTTGCAGCGAGGCGGGCACGTCCAGGATCCTCTGGTTGGAGGAGCCGCGGAAGTTCAGCGCCAGGGAGCGCTTGTCCTTGAGGAAGGGCCCGTCCACCAGCACGTCCACATTTTCCAGCAGCGGCCGCGCCTCGGGCATGGCCAGCAGCTGCTCAAACGTGTAGCCGGAGTAGGCCATGACGTGCAGGCCCATCGCCTTGGCGCCGCGGGCCAGCTCCGCCATGGGCGCGCACTGGGCGAAGGGCTCGCCGCCCGAGAGCGTGATGCCGGAGAGCAGCGGGTTCTCCGCCGCCTTTTGCAGCACCCAGTCGGTGTCGGCGTCGCGGCCGCCCGCGGGGTCGTGGGTCTGGGGGTTGTGGCAGCCGGGACAGCGGTGCGGGCAGCCCTGCACGAACACCGTCAGCCGGAAGCCCGGCCCGTCGACGATGGAGTCGTTGACCACGCTTGCCAGTCGGAACTTCATGGCCTCAATCCTCCACCAGGCTGTGCTTGACGCGGTCGCGCTCCTCGGCGCGCTTGGCGTTGTTGAACTGATCGAGCGTGCCCACCAGGTAGCCGGTGATGCGGCGGATGCGCTCGAAGGGGCGTCCCTCCTCTTCCTTGCGGCCGCACTTGGGGCAGGCGTCGTCGATGATGCCGTTGTAGCCGCACAGCGGGTCGCGGTCCACCGGGTGGTTGACCGAGCCGTAGCCGATGCCCGCGTCGTGCATACAGCGGATGACCTTCTCAAAGGCCTCCAGGTTCTTCGTCGGGTCGCCGTCCAGCTCCACATAGGTGATGTGGCCGGCGTTTGTCAGCTCGTGGTAGGGGGCCTCCAGCTTGATCTTGCGGAAGGCGGAGATGGGGAAGTAGACCGGGATGTGGAAGGAGTTGGTGTAGTACTCGCGGTCGGTCACGCCGGGGATCGAGCCGTAGCGCTCGCGGTCCATCTTGACAAAGCGCCCGGACAGGCCCTCGGCGGGCGTGGCCAGCAGCGTGTAGTTGAGGTGGGTCTTCTGGCTCTCCTGGTCCAGGCGCGCGCGCATGTGGCCGATGATGTCCAGGCCCAGGTTCTGGGCGCGCTCGCTCTGGCCGTGGTGCTCGCCGATGAGCGCCACCAGGCACTCGGCAAGGCCGATGAAGCCCACGCTCATGGTGCCGTGCTTGAGCACCTCGCGCAGCGGCTCGTCCGGGGAGAGCTTCTCGGAGTCGATCCACACGCCCTCGCCCATCAGGAAGGGGAAGTTGCGCATGGTCTTGTTGGCCATGATCTCAAAGCGCTCGTTGAGCTGGTCGATGACCAGGTCCAGCTTGCGGTCCAGGTCCTCGAAGAAGACCTCGATGTCGCCCTTGGCCTTGATGGCAAGGCGCGGCAGGTTGATGGAGGTGAAGCTCAGATTGCCGCGGCCGTTGCTGATCTGGCGCGTCGGGTCGTAGACGTTGCCGATGACGCGGGTGCGGCAGCCCATGTAGGCGATCTGCGTCTCCGGCCGCGCCGGGTCGTAGTACTTCAGGTTGAACGGCGCGTCCTGGAAGGAGAAATTCGGGAACAGGCGCTTGGCGCTGACCCGGCAGGCCAGCTTAAACAGGTCGTAGTTCGGCTCGCCGGGGTTGTAGTTGATCCCCTCCTTGACGCGGAAGATCTGGATGGGGAAAATGGGCGTCTCGCCGTTGCCAAGGCCGGCCTCGGTGGCAAGGAGCACATTGCGCATGACCATGCGCCCCTCGGGCGAGGTGTCCATGCCGTAGTTGATGGAAGAAAAGGGGATCTGCGCACCGGCGCGGGAGTGCATGGTGTTCAGGTTGTGGATCAGCGCCTCCATGGCCTGATAGGTGGCGCGGTCCGTCTCCTTCTCGGCGTGGGAAAGGGCAAACTTCTGCACCTTGTCCACGAGCTCCGCTTCCAGCCCCTTTTCGGTGAGCAGCGCCTTTTCGCGGCGCAGGTACTCCTCGCTGCCGGCAAGCTCCGGGTGCAGGCCCTCCTTGGCCAGCGCCTCCATGGTCTCGCGCTCCAGGGCCTCGTAATCCTTGCCGTCGCCCTCCATCAGCTCCAGGCCGCGCACGACGTTGTCGCGGTAGCGCTTGCGGAAGGTCTTCTTCACGCCCGGGGCCAGGCCGTAGTCGAAGTTGACGATGGACTGCCCGCCGTGCTGGTCGTTCTGGTTGCTCTGCACTGCGATGCAGGCCAGCGCCGAATAGCTGGAGATGTCGTTGGGCTCGCGCAGCGTGCCGTGGCCCGTGCAGAACCCGCCCTTGAAGAGCTTGAGCAGGTCGATCTGGCAGCAGGTCGTCGTCAGCGTCAGGAAGTCCATGTCGTGGATGTGGATGTCCCCTTCGCGGTGGGCCTGGGCGTGCTCGGGCTTGAGCACGTACATGTCGTTGAACTGCTTGGCCCCCTCCGAGCCGTAGCGCAGCATCATGCCCATGGCCGTGTCGCCGTTGATGTTGGCGTTCTCGCGCTTGATGTCGGAGTCCTTGGCCGGCTTGTAGGTGATGTCCTCATAGATCTTCATCAGGCGCGTCTGCATATCGCGCGCCCGCGTGCGCTCGGCCCGGTAGAGGATGTAGGCCTTGGCCGTGCGCACATAGCCGTCCTCGATCAGCGCCGCCTCCACCAGGTCCTGGATCTGCTCGACCGTGGGCTTGGCATAGCCCTTCTCCTCGGCCGCGCGCACCACCTGCCGGGCGATCCCGTCGCAGGTCTCCTCGCTCTTCTTCTGGCCCGTGGCCTCGAAGGCCTTGCGGACCGCCTGGGCGATCTTGTCGCTCTCAAAGGGCATTTCCCGCCCGTCGCGTTTGACGATGGTATCGATCATTGTCCTCCCGTCCTTTCCTGCAACGGCTATTATAATACACCACATATTGTGTGTCAAGGGAATTCTGTCCACAACTTCTGGGACGCTCGCAGATAAGGTATACCCGCCAAAGCGCGGGGAGAAACCGCGAATGCGGGAAAAAATTTCCCGGGAGGGGGAGTCCTTTTTTTCGGGAGCTCGAGGGGGCCGCAGCCCCCTCGTCCGAAGCCGAAGGCTTCGGGGTCCGGCGCGCCAGCGCCGGACAGGGTGGGTGGGTGGGGCGAAGCCGCCCCCCCCCCCCCCCCTCCCCCCTGCCCGGGGGGGGCGGCCCCCCCCCCCCTCCCCCGTGACTCGGCCGGGAGGG
>CALWKN010000286.1 GCA_944381265.1 uncultured Clostridia bacterium | reverse complement strand
CGCCGCACCGGCGGGCTGATCGCCTCGATCGGCTATGAGAAGACGGCGGGGCGGGCGCGCGACCTAAGGTACATCGACATCTACCCGCAGGGGAAGGACCGGCGGGGCACGCGCTACGCCGCCGTCGCCTACATCCTGCACTACGGCACGCCGGGCAGCGCGGGAGCGCGCGCAAAGCGGCACGGCAAGAAGTTCCCCGGCCCGGGCATCCCCAAGACGCTCTGGGTGGACGACGCCGAGGCGCGCTCGGAGGAAAAGGCGCGCGAGGCGATGCGGCGCGCCTGGGAGGAAGGCTGAGAAGGGTGAAAAGAAAGGAGGAAGACGTATGGCGAACGGAAATCGGGCTTATTGGGATGTGAAGCATTTTTGCGTGGCGCAGGCGGAGTTGGCGGAGAGCGGCGCGTCCATCACCTACACGGGCGGCAAGACGGCCTGGGACCTGATCAGCGTGAGCATCACGCCCAACGTGATCTCGGCGCCGCACACCTCGGAAACGGGCGGGCGCAAGGTGCGCTACAAGTCGTTGGGCGCGGACATCACCGTCGGCCACGAGCCGGAGACGCAGGAGATGCGCGCGCTGCTCTTTGGCCACGAGCTGGACGAGGGCAGCGCAAAGGAGCTGGCCTACGGCATCCAGGACGTGCCGCGGCACGTGGGCGTGGCCTTCTACCGCGCGCTCAACGACGACAGCTTCGAGAGCGTGTTTCTGCCCTGGGCGATCTTTTCCGAGGGGACGAGCGAGGCACAGGCGGCGCTGGACGGCGTGAATTACGCGACCGCCACCACCAACGGCAGCGCCGAGGCGGACCCAAGCGGCGTCTACCAGTACATCAAGGGCTTTGCCACAGAGCAGGAGGCCGTCTCTTGGTGTAACACGAAGCTGAACATCCAGCAGAGCTGAGCGCAGGAAGGGAGGGTGGCCATGGCGTCAAAGACGAGCGCGCGCGAGATCCGCACGCGCCTTAGCATCGAGGGCGAGGACGAGTACAAGGCCGCGCTGCAGGAGACGCGGGAGCAGGCAAGGCTCCTGGACTCGGAGATGGAGAAGCTCTCGGCGCAGTTTGCAGGCAACACCGACAGCGAAGAATACCTCGCCCAGCGCACGGAGATCCTCTCCCGCCAGCAGGAGAACGCGGCAAGGCAGGTGCGGGTCTATCGGGAGTACACCGACGATGCGCGCCAGGCGCAGGAAAAGCTCTCGCAGGCGGTGGAGGAAGCGCGCGTCAGGCTGGCCGGCCAGCAGGCGGAGGTCGAGCGCCTGACGCGGCAGTACGGCGCGGGCAGCGAGGAGGTCCGCGCCGCCTCTGCCGCCTACGACGAGATGCAGCACGCGCTCTCTTCCTTGGAAAAGGCGCAGGGGCGGGCCGCCAGCGCCGTCACAAGGCTGCAGACCAGCGCGAACAAGGCGGAGGCGGGCCAGGCGCAGCTGGCAAACGCGCTGAAAAACACGGACGGCGCGGCGGAGAACACCGCGGACGAGGTCGGATCGCTGTCGGACGTGCTGAGCGCTCTGGGGCAGAAGCTGGGCGTGGACGTCCCGCAGGAGGCGCTGGCGTTCCTGGACGCCTTTGGCGCCATGGACGCGGGCGTGGCCGGGGCTTCCGGCGGGATACTGGCGGCGGTGGGGCTGATCATAAAGGGCATGCAGGAGCTGGTCGAGGTCTCCAAAGAGGGCGCGGCGGCGGCCAATGAGATCCTGCAGATCAGCCAGAACTACGGCATCGCCGCCGAGACCGTGCAGCAGTTCCAGTACGCGGCCTCTCTGCTTGGGATAGAGCTTGACGAGTTGCTGGGCGCCTATACGTCCCTTGTCTCCGTGCAGGGCGAGGCGGCGTCCGGAAATGAGGAAGCGGCGGCGCTGTTTCAGGACCTGGGCGTCTCCGTCTACGACACCAACGGCAAGCTCAAGGACACGAACACACTGATGTTTGAAACATTCGAAGCCCTTGGGCAGGTGGACGATGCCACACAGCGAAACGTCCTCGCGCAGCAGCTCTTTGGCGAGGAGGCGGTCCGGCTCAACGGCATCATCGCCGACGGCGGGGCGCAGTTTCGCGTGTTCATGGAGGAGGCGAAAAACGCGGGATATGTGCTGAGCGAAGACGCCGTGCGCTCGCTGGACGCCTATGACGAGGCGATGAAGCGCTCCGAATTGCAGACCGAGGGCTTCCGAAAGCAAGTGGCCGCCGCCACGGCGGAGGCGGCCACCGGCATGGAGAACGCGCGGCGCGCGGCGCAGGGCTTCGGCCAGTCGCTGGTGGCGCTGCCCGGGCAGGCGGAGGAAACAGTGGGCGCCATGCAGGGCGTCAAGGACTTCTTCTCCTCCTTCTTTGGCAACATGGGCAGCGCGCTGGAGAGCCTCCTAAGCGGCAGCGCGCTGCGCGGGCACGCGGCGGGGACGCCGTACTCGCCGGGGGGCGTGGTGCGCGTGGGCGAGTACGGGCCGGAGACGGTGTATTTGCCCAAGGGCAGCCGCGTAATAAGCGCCGCCGACACCGCCGCCCGGCAGGGGAACACCGTCTACGTCACCGTCAACGCCAGCGTGCCGGACCTTGCCACGCTGCAAAAGATCATCGATTTCTACGAAAACTACCAACTGACCCGCCGCAAGGGATGACGCCGCCGGGCATGCCGTGCTACAATGGGGACACGGAGAAAAAACGGGAGGTGTCAGGATATGTGGATTTGCAGAAACTGCGGGAAAGAGAACCCGGACACGGCCAAAACGTGCACAGCGTGCGGCGAAAAGAGCGTGCTGCCGCCAAAGGGCGCGCAGCCGAAACGCAGGGCGGCAAACGCGCCGGCCGAGGGAACGCCCTTTGTCGCGCGCGCACTGGAGGCGGCGGCCTGGGGGATCCTCGCGCTCGGTCTCATGGGGATCTTTGTCGGGCTGTTTGCCGCGATCCCCTGGAAGGGGGCGGTGCTGCTCGTGCTCGCCGTCACGGCGGGGTCCTGGGCGCTGCTGGCCAAGGGCGTTGCGCAGGCCGTCCGCGACGCGCACGCCATCCGCGCCCGTCTGGAAAGGGAAGAATAGAGCCATGTCCCAGGGAAGGGAGAGAGCGCCAAGAGGCGCTGAGCGTGTCGACAAAGTCGACACGCTTCGAAAAAATGCAAGTTTGCATTTTTTCGAGTGACATCCGCCTGCGCCCCGTGCCGCCTGCGGCGGCCCGGGGTTCCGGGCCTACCAAGCCTTCGGC
>CALWKN010000285.1 GCA_944381265.1 uncultured Clostridia bacterium | reverse complement strand
TTCTTGACCATGTAGCCGCCGATGTAGCCGGCCTCACGGGAGGACAGGTCGCCGTTGTACCCCTGCTTCAGGTTCACACCCAGCTCGTTGGCGATCTCGTACTTCATGTTGTTGAGCGCCGACTTGGCCTCGGGCACGGAAATGCGGTTGCCCTTGCCGGAGTTGTTGTTCTGCTGATTCATCATCTTGCTTTCACCTCCTTGCTTGTTCTGGTTCTATTGTGGCCCGATCGGCGGCGCTTAGTCTGGAAGTTTGTGGGCCGAGAAGGAAGAAAAAACGCTTGCCGGAACGCGGCGCGTGCGCTAAACTGAAAACGCAAGTGAGTTTGCAAGGAGGGAAGTCCCATGCTTCGATCGATCCCCATTTCCAAGGCCGAAAACGTCGCCGTGCGCGGCCGCACCGTCCCGGGCGCGCAGCCCCTGCCGCTGTTCTGGTCCGCCTCCTCATTGGAGATGAATTTTCGCGGGCGCGAGCTGCTGCTGGACGTGGAGACGGATTTTTCGCTCTACGAGCAGTGGCTCAGCGTCGTGTGCAACGGCGCGCACATCGCCCGCTTTCCCCTGCAAAAGGGGCGGAGCACCGTGCCGGTACTGCGCGGACTGAACCCGGAGCGCGTCCAGCACATCGAGATCATAAAGGACGTGCAGCCCATGCCCACCGACGCGCAGAGCCGTCTGCTGGTCCACGGCTTTTTGACGGATGGCGAGTTTCTGCCGCTGGAGGAAAAGGCGCTGCGCCTGGAGATCATCGGCGACAGCATCACCAGCGCGGAAGGCGCCATCGGCGCAAAGTCGGAGGAGGACTGGATCCCGCCCCTGTTCTGCGCGGCGCGCGGCTATCCCTATCTGCTTTCCATGGAGCTGCGGGCCGATCTGCGGGTGCTCTCCCAGAGCGGCTGGGGCGCGCTCACCAGCTGGGACAACGACCCCAACTGCGCGCTGCCCAGGTACTACGAGCAGGTCTGCGGCGTGGTAAGGGGCGAGGAAAACGAAGCCCTGGGCGCGCGGCGGATCAACGACTTTGCCGCCTGGAGCGCGGACGTGGTGGTGGTGAACCTTGGCACCAACGACGCCTCCGCCTTCCGCCAGCCGCCTTGGGTGGACCCGGAGACCGGATGCAGCTACAAGCAGCGCCTGAACCCCGACGGCACGCGCAGCGCCGAGGACGAGGCAAGGCTCGCCCGCGCCATACGGGAGTTCCTGGAGCTGCTGCGCCGATGCAACCCGCGGGCGCAGCTGATCTGGGCCTACGGCCTGCTGGGGGCGGAGCTCAAAGACCTCATACGCGGGGCGGTGGAGGACTACGCCCGCGCCGCGGGGGACGAGCGGGCGCATTTCTTCCTGCTGCCGCTGGGGCGGGAGGAGGAAAAGGGCGCGCGCAGCCATCCCGGCCTGCCCATGCACGAGCGCGCCGCCGCCGCGCTTGCCGCGGAGATCCGCCGCCTCACCGTCTAGTGCGGCGCGCCGCCGGGGGAGAAGGGGCAGCCGCAGAAGTTCTGGCGGTAGATGCCGTACTGCGCGCACAGGGCGAGGGAGCGCTCGTAGCCGCCGCGCTTCTTAAAGTCCGCCGGGAGATAGGGGACGCCCTCTGCTGCGCCCACCGCGCTGCCGACCTCGTAGAGCGCTTTGGCGCTCTTGCGCGGGCCGGTGGACAGCGTGGTGGTGAAGTACGACGCCCCGATCTCCCGGGCAAGGCGCGCGGACGCGCCCAGGCGCAGGGCGAAGCAGGCACGGCAGCGCGCGCCGCCCTCCGGCTCCGCCTCCAGCCCGCGGGCGGCGGAAAGATAGACCTCGGGCTCGTACGGGCCCTCGAGGAAGGGCACCGGGCCGATCAGCGCCCGGGCCGTCTTTTTCGCGTTGTCTAGGCGGCGCAGGTACTCTTCCTCCGGGGCGATGTTGGGGTTGTAGAAAAAGAGCGTAAGTTCAAAGCGCGCGTGCAGATCCTCCAGACAGGCGGCGGCGCAGGGGCCGCAGCAGACGTGCAAAAGGAGCTTGGGGCGCTGCCCCTGCAGGCCGCTCACCGTCTTTTCATAGAGCTTTTGATAGTTTACCGCGTTCATCGGGCCACCTCCGCATCTTACTTAGTATACCACAAATTCTATTGCCAAACGTCGAAAAACAAGGTAAAATATTGCCCGTAAGGGAGGAGATGGCCTTGCGAAGAAAGGGCGTATGCGCCTTGGCGGCGTTGCTCGCCGTGCTGTGTTTTCTCAGTCTGCCCGCCGTGGGACACGCCGACGCGGGCTTTTTTTCCGGCAGCGCGGACTACGGCGGCAGCTACAGCGGTGGTTCCTCGGTCTCGGGCGGCGGGTCCTATTCCGGCGGCGGCAGTTCCTTTAACCCGGTGGTGATCTTCGTGGACGACGAGGAGCAGGCCGAGGACATCTGGAACGGCCTGATACTAATCGCGGCCGTGGTCGTCTGCGTGACGTTCTTTGTCTTTAGGACGCGCAGGAAACAGCAGAGCCGTCCCCGCGGCGCGCAACCGACGATTCGCCAGAGCGTGGACCCGGTGGTGCTGCGGGCGCGGGATCCCAACTTCTCCCTGCCGGCCTTCCTGGAAAAGGCGGCAAACGACTATGTGCAGATGCAGCGCTGCTGGCAGGAGAAGGACTGGGAGCCGATGCGCCCGCTGCTGACCGGGGCGCTGTATGCGCAGATGGAGCGGCAGCTGGAGGAGCTCAGGCGGCAGGGGCGGACGAACTACGTCGAGCGCATCGCGGTGCTGGGCACGCGGGTGGTGGAGTACCGGCAGGACGAGGTCAACGACATACTCACCGTGGAAGTGCGCGCCCGCATCGTGGACTACACGCTGGAGGACGTTACTGGTGCGCTCGTCGCCGGTTCCCGCACGGCGGAAAAGTTCATGACCTACGAGTGGACGTACATCCGCAGCAAGAGCGAGCTTACGCCAAAGCCGGGGGAAAAGCGCGAGATCCACTGCCCCAACTGCGGCGCGCCGCTTTCCATCAACAAGAGCGCCAAATGCGAATACTGCGGACAGGTGCTGGAGGCCGGGGCCTACGACTGGGCGCTGACGGCGATACGCGGCATCTCCCAGGAGACGCGCGGCGCGTAAAAAAACAAAAGGTTAAGGGTGGACGAGACAGATGAAACTTAGCAGAGACAAACAATTCTACAAGACGCTGCTGACGCTTACGCTGACCATCGCGCTGCAGAACGTGGTGGTCAACGGCGTGGGCCTGGCCGACAACATCATGCTCGGCGGCTACAGCGAGGACGCCCTCTCCGGCGCGTCGCTGGCCAACCAGATCCAGTTCCTCCTGCAGATGATCGTCATGGGCATGGGCGAGGGGCTGATCATACTCGGCTCGCAGTACTGGGGCAGGCGCCAGATCGAGCCGATCAAGAAGATCATCAACATCGGCCTGGTCTTTGCCATGTCGCTGTCGGTGGTGTTCTTCGTGGTGATCTCCGTGGCGCCGCACTGGGCGCTGTCGCTCTTTACCAACGACGAGGACGTCATCGCCGAGGGCATGAAGTACCTGGACGTCATACGCTTTTCCTACTTCTTCTTCTGCTTGACCAACACGCTGCTCAACGGCCTGAAGTCCGTGGAGACGGTCAAGGTCGGCCTTGCGGTGTCCATCTCCACGCTCGTGGTCGACATCGCCCTCAACTACTGCCTGATCTACGGCAACTTCGGCTTCCCGGCGCTGGGAACGGCCGGCGCGGCCATCGCCACACTCATCGCCCGGATCCTGGAGTCCTGCATCGTCGTCTTCTACTACTTCCGCGTGGACAAGAAGCTCAAGTACCGCCTGCGCGACTTTAAGCTCCTGGACAAGGCGCTCGTGCGCGACTATGTGCGCGTGGGCACGCCCGTCATGGTCTCCAACGCCATGTGGGGCACGGCCATGGGCATCCAGGCCTCGATCCTCGGGCACCTGGGCGGTGCCACCATCGCCGCCAACGCCATCGCCGCCAACATCTTCAACATCATCTCCGTGGCCGCCTACGGCTGCTCCGGCGCTTCTTCCGTGCTCATCGGCAAGACCATCGGCTCGGGCTCGGGGATGGACAAGATCCGCGAGTACGTACGCACGATGCAGGTGGTGTTCCTGTGCATCGGCGCCTGCTCCGGCGCGGCGCTGTTCCTTGCCCGGGACGCGGTGCTCTCGCTCTTCTCCGTCGCCGGGGAGACGCTGGCGCTGGCCCGCCAGTTCACAAACGTGCTGTGCATCACGCTCGTTGGCACCTCCTACCAGGTGGCGTGCCTGACCGGCATCGTGCGCGGCGGCGGGGACACGCGCTTTGTGCTCATCAATGACTTCATATTCATGTGGCTGATCGTGCTGCCGCTCTCGGCGCTGGCGGCCTTCGTCTGGAACCTGGAACCGGTGTGGGTGTTCCTGTGCCTGAAGTGCGACCAGGTGCTAAAGTGCTTCGTGGCGGTGGTCAAGGTCAACAGCTACAACTGGGTGCGGCGTCTTACGCGGTAAAAGGAGGGATCGGCCATGGCGGAAATCGGCAGCCCCGTCAGCATCGGCCTGCTGGCGCACGTGGACGCGGGCAAGACCACGCTCTCCGAGGCCCTGCTCTACCACGCGCACAGCCTGCGCGCCATGGGCCGCGTGGACCATCAGGACGCCTTTCTCGACGCGCACCCCCTGGAGCGCGCCCGCGGCATCACCATCTTCTCCGACCAGGCGGTGTTTTCCTACGCCGGGCGGCAGTTCTTCCTGGTCGATACGCCGGGGCACGTGGACTTTGCCGCCGAGATGGAGCGCGCGCTGTCCGTGCTGGACTGCGCGGTGCTGGTGCTCTCCTGCGCCGAGGGCGTGCAGGGCCACACGCGCACCGTCTGGAACCTGCTGCGCCAGCGCGGCGTGCCCACCGTCCTCTTCCTCAACAAGACCGACCGCTCCGGGGCCGACCCGGAGCGCGTGCTAAAGCAGTCCAAGGACCTGCTCTCGCCGGACATCGTCCCCATCCAAGCGCAGATGGAGGCCGTGGCCAAGCGCGACGAGGCGATGCTGGAAAAATACCTTAGCGGAGCGCTTACGCAGAGCGCGGCGGAGGAGGCGGCCTGGGCGCTGATGCGGGCGGGCAAGCTCTTCCCCTGCTTCTGCGGCTCGGCGCTGCAGGACGTGGGCGTGGAGGAGCTGCTGTCGGGGCTCGCCCGCCTGGCGCGCACGGAC
>CALWKN010000284.1 GCA_944381265.1 uncultured Clostridia bacterium | reverse complement strand
GGTGCGGGGGGCTCCGCCCCCCGCCCCCCCCGTTTCCGTTCGTGGGCATGCCGTCCCATCGGGGTGGGTGGGCGGGGCCCGCCGTCAAACGGGGGAACCGCCCGCCCGCCTCAGCGGCAGAAGTTGTCGATGTAGCTGTCCAGGGCGCGGGCGATGATCTCCTTGGCTTCCTTGGGGCCGCGGATTTCGTCGATGACCGTGTCCTTCTTCTCCAGCGACTTATAGACGGTGAAGAAGTGCGCCATCTCGTCCATCACGTGCTGCGGCAGCTGGAAGATGTCGTTGTAGGCGTTGTAGAGCGGGTCGTTGAAGGGGACGGAGATGATCTTGTCGTCGTTCTTGCCCTGATCGAGCATGGAGATGACGCCGATCGGATAGCAGCGCACCAGCGACTGCGGCAGGATCGTCTCGCTGCAGAGCACGAGCACGTCCAGCGGGTCGCCGTCGTCGCCGAAGGACCGGGGGATGAAGCCGTAGTTGGCCGGATAGTGGGTGGAAGTGTAGAGTATGCGGTCCAGGATCAGCAGACCGGTCTCCTTGTCCAGCTCGTACTTGTTCTTGGAGCCCTTGGAGATCTCGATAAAGGCGATGTAGTCCTCGGGGCTGATGCGCGAGGGGTGAATGTCGTGCCAGATATTGCCCATGTGCGCGCTCCTTTCCGCCGCGGCGCGGCGCTCGTATCTCCCCTTCATGATAGCACATTTTCTCCCATTCGAAAAGAGCGCCGCGCGCCCGGACCGGCCCGCGCGGCGAAATTTCTGCGCCCGGCAGGAATGTAAGCGCTTTCCGTCGAACGTAAGAGAGCAGGAAGCCCTGCTTTCGCAAACGAAACTCGTATGGGGGTGCAAAAGCCAAATGAAACTCTCCTTCCGCTGGTACGGCCCGGACGACCCGGTGCCGCTTTCCTACATCCGCCAGATCCCCAATATGCGCTCCGTGGTCAGCGCGGTCTACGACGTGCCGCCGGGCGAAACTTGGAGCGACGAGAGCATCGAGGCCGTCGCGCAGGCGGCGCGGGACAACGGCCTGGTGTTTGACGTGGTGGAGTCCATCCCGGTGCACGAGGACATCAAGCTCGGCCGCGGCGACTGCGCGCGCTACATCGAGAACTACAAGGAAAACATCCGCCGCGTGGCCCGCCACGGGGTCAAGTGCGTGTGCTACAACTTCATGCCGGTGTTCGACTGGACGCGCACGCAGCTGGACAAGGCCGCGCCGGACGGCAGCACGAGCCTTGTGATGTACATGGACCAGCTGCGCGGCCTGGACCCGCTGCGGGACGGCCTGTCGCTGCCCGGCTGGGACGCCTCCTATGAAAAGGCGCAGATGCGCGAGCTGTTCGCGGCGTATGCGGCCCTTGGCGAAGAGGGGCTGTGGCAGAACCTGGAGGTCTTCCTCAAGGCGGTCGTCCCGGTGGCGGAGGAATGCGGCGTGCGCATGGCCATCCACCCGGACGACCCGCCCTACCCGATCTTCGGCCTGCCGCGCATCATCACCTGCGAAGCGAACCTGGACCGGATGCTCGCCCTCGTCGACAGCCCGGCCAACAGCCTGACGCTGTGCACCGGGAGCCTGGGCTGCGCCGCCTTTAACGACGTCACGGCGCTGGTGCGCAAGTACGCCGCGCGGGACCGCATCGCCTTCATGCACATCCGCAACGTGCAGCGCTTTGCCGACGGCTCGTTTGAGGAGCGGGCGCACTTTTCGCCCTGCGGCAGCCTGGACCTGTATCAGATCGTCAAGGCCCTGGTGGACAACGGCTTTGACGGCTATGTGCGGCCGGACCACGGGCGCATGATCTTCGGCGAGACGGGCCGTCCGGGCTACGGCCTCTTCGACCGCGCGCTGGGCGCGGCCTACTTAAACGGCCTGTTCGAGGCCTGCGAAAAGGCCAAAGCAGAAATTTAGGAGGGATTTCCGATGAAAAACGTGCTCAATACGGATCTGTCCGGCAAGGTCGCGGTGGTCACGGGCGCGGGCGGCGTGCTGTGCTCGGAGTTCTCGCGCGTGCTGGCGCGCGCCGGGGCCAAGGTGGCGCTGCTGGACATCAACGAGGAAGCGGCCGAGGCCGTCGCCGCCGCCATACGCCAGGAGGGCGGCAAGGCGCGCGCCTACCGCTGCGACGTGCTCTCGGCGGAGAACTGCCGCCAGGTGGCCGACCAGGTGCAAAGAGACCTTGGCCCCTGCGACATACTGCTCAACGGCGCCGGCGGCAACAACCCGCGCGCCACCACGGACAAGGAGTACTACTTCGAGGGCGACCTGGACGCCGAGGTCAAGAGCTTCTTCGACCTGAGCGCCGACGGCGTCTCCTTCGTCTTCAACCTGAACTTCCTTGGCACGCTCCTGCCCACGCAGGCCTTCGCCCGCCAGATGCTGGGGCGTCCGGGCTGCAACATCCTCAACATCTCCTCCATGAACGCCTTTACGCCGCTTACCAAGATCCCCGCCTACTCCGGCGCCAAGGCCGCGATCTCGAACTTCACGCAGTGGCTGGCCGTGCACTTCTCCAAGGCGGGCATCCGCGTCAACGCCATCGCCCCCGGCTTCTTCGTCACCAAGCAGAACGAAAAGCTGCTCTTTGACGAGGCCGGCAGCCCCACGCCCCGCACGGGCAAGATCCTCGCCGCCACGCCCATGGGCCGCTTTGGCAAGGCGGAAGAGCTCTCCGGCGCGGTGCTCTTCCTGCTCAACAACGAGGCCGCCTCCTTCATCACCGGCGTCGTTCTGCCCATCGACGGCGGCTTCTCCGCCTACAGCGGCGTGTAGTCCCCGCCGCCCCTGTCTCTCCCTTCTCCCCCCTTCCTCCGAAAAAGGGGCCCCAAAAGGGGGAAAGTGCCCCCCAGGCCCCCGCCCCCCGGCGCCGCTGCGCGGCGCCGGGGGGCGGGGGCCTGGGGGGCCGGGCGGCTAAAGCCGCCCGCGCTCGCCGTCACGCCGCCTTTCTCGGCGAGGCCAGAGAGGCGGCCGAGGCGAACAGGAAGGCGGCGCCGAGCGTCAGGTTCTGCTGCGCGCCGATGCCGCAGAGCCAGTCCCGCAGCGCGCCAAGGCCTTCCGGCAGGTGATTGGCCACGGCAAAACAGAGCACGAGCAGCAGGCCTAAGGCGGCGAACCAGGGCGCAAGCGCCCGCCGCGGGCGCAGGAAGGGCAGCAGCAGCGCGCCGCAGCACAGGTTCAGCACGAGCACCAGCGCCGTGCCGTACAATTCGTTCTTGATGCGCTGGGCGATCAGGCCCTGCTCGGCAAAGCCCTGCAGCAGCGCCAGCATCACCAGGGCAAAGAGCGCCGCGGCCCGGCGGCTGTCAAAGCGCCAGCTCCAGCGCCCAAGGCACAGGGCGCGGGCCATCTGCACCAGGCACAGGGCGGCGAGCAGGAGCCCCAGCAGGGGCAGCGTCTGCAGGGCGTACTGGCCGGTGCTGCTGCCCGCGTGCCAGAGCAGCAGGGCCAGGGAGAGCAATAGCGGCGGCAGGCACTCCAGCGGCGCCTCGGGCGCGGGCAGGGCGTCCAGGAGCCACAGCGCCAGGGCCAGGCCCAGCGCCAGCAGCGGCCGCAGCACGGCGGCCCCGGTCGTCAGGAGCGCGGCGGGCAGCAGGACCGTGCACAGCACGAGCAGGATCCCGCCTGCGATCCCCTTGTTTTTGGCCGTAAACACAAGCGATCCCTCCTCTTCCTCATTCCGGAACGTTCCCTGCGCGGCCCATCGGCGCCCCCTCCCATCCATGGTTTTCTTCGTCTTCAGTATAGCACATTACCCCCCCCCGGCCACAACATAAACGCGAAACATCCCGCAAAGGCGCGGGGCATCGGCTTCGCCGACAGCTGCGCAAAGAGGTCCAAGCAGAGCTTGGACCTCTTTGCGCACCGGGGGGCGAGGGAGGGGCTTGCGCCCCTCCCTCGCGCTCCCTCCCCGCGCTCGTCGGTGGGGAAGCTGGGGCCTGGGGGGTGGGCGGGTGGGGCCCGTGGCCTTTGGTGGGAACTGTGCGCACCTTCCCCGCAGGCGGCCCCCGCTTTCGGCTGCGCCGACTGCCCGCCTTCCGCTCACAAGCACAGCTTGTGACCCGAAGGCGACCCGGGGGCGAGGGAGGGGCTTACGCCCCTCCCTCGCGCTCCCTCCCCGCGCTCGTCGGTGGGGAAGCTGGGGCTTGGGG
>CALWKN010000283.1 GCA_944381265.1 uncultured Clostridia bacterium | reverse complement strand
TGTTCGCACCTTCCCCCGCAGGCGGCCCCCGCTTTCGGCCGCGCCGACTGCCCGCCTTCCGCTCGCAAGGACAGTTGGTGTCCCGCAGGCGACCCGGCGGCGAGGGAGGGGCTTACGCCCCTCCCTCGCGCTCCCTCCCCGCACTCGTCGGTGGGGAAACTGGGGCCTGGGGGTGGGTGGGTGGGGCCCGTGGCCTTTGGCGGGAACCGCGCGCACCGTTTTACTGCAGGGAGAGCGTGCCCTCCGTCTCCTCGGCGGTGGTGTAGCGCAGTTCGCTGCCGACGCGGCGGATGGCGGTGAGGGCGACGCCCTCGGGGGCCTGGATCAGCGTGCCGTCGGCGACGCTGGCGCAGTAGAGCAGGGAGTCGGCCTCCGAGAGGTAGTAGAGGTCGCTGCCGAGCACCGCCAGGCCGCGCACCGGCGTCTCCAGCACCTGCAGCACCTCGCCCGTATCAAGGTCCAGGCGGTAGACGCCCGGCACGCCCTCCAGGCTGTCCAGGTACAGCGCGCCGGAAGCGGCGTCCACGTCGGCGCAGGCCGCCTCGGCGGCAGCGGGCAGTATCGTCTGCCCCGCCTCGAGTATGGCGCCGTCCTCCAAGCCGCCGTTGCCCCAGCCGTTGAAGGCGGTCATATCGGCATTGGAGAGGCCGAAGCCCTGCAGCGCCTGGCCGCCGCTCAGCCCCGCCTCCATCTGCGCGTCGCAGTAGAAGGTGACGCCGTCGATCGTGACCTGGTTCCAGGCGTGCTCGCCCGTGTCGGAGAGCACGACGGCGTTCTGCACGCCGACCTGGTCCAGCAGGAAGGAATAGGCGTAGGCATAGGCGCGGTCCGTGCCGCGGCCGTCGGCGATGGCGCTGTAGAGCCCGGCGTCGGCGGCCTCGAAGTCCTCGTCCTCGAAGTTCTGCGTCACGGTCTGGGCCACGTACTTGTACAGCGACAGCGCCGCGGCAAGCTGTGTGGCGTTTTCCGGCACGCAGGCGGCGATGGCGGCCGAGGCGGCGGCGTCAAAGCGGGCGGCGGCCTCCTTGCAGGCGTCCATGTCGTCCAAAGAGTAGCTGAGCACCAGGCGGCCGGGCTCTACGTCGTCCGCTATGACGTCGGTGAGCGTGCCCCAGGGGTTGCGGGAGAGCAGGTAGGCGCGCACGCCCTCGAACTGCTCGGGCGTGTAGGTGAGCGTGCTTGCGTCCACATCGCCCTTGCCCTCGCGTATGGCCTCGGTGAGCAGCACGTACAGGGCGGTGGAGAAGTCCTCGCGCGCGGCGTAGGCGCTGGGCACGGCCTCGGGGCGGTAGGCGCTGGCGGTGACGCGGGAAGCGCTTGGCAGGGTCGGCGTCGGCGGCGCGGGCAGCGTGGGATGCGGCGTGGCCGAGGGCAGGGGCACGACGTCGGAGCCTACGTCAAAGGCGCCGCCGCGGTGCGGCGCGGCGCAGGAAGAGAGCAGCAGGCAGAGCAGCGCCAGGGCAAGGGCGCCGGTCCTCTTTTTCCACATAAACAACCATCCTTTTCAACTATCCATGTGTGGAAAAAGCGACAGGGAACTTCCCCGCCGCTTTTCAAGGTTCAGGATTGGGGTTTACAGCTTGCCATTGTCGATGGTGACGTTGGCCTCCGTCACCCAGGTCTCGATCTGGGCGGAGTAGGCGTTGTCCTTGTACTCCTGCGTCAGGGACTCCATCAGCGGCTCGCGCACGTCTTCAAACGCGGCCTCGCCGGGGGCAAGGGAGCCGACGCGGCGGATGATGTGGTAGCCGTAGTCGGAGGCCACAAGGCCGCTGGTCATGCCGTCCTCGGTCAGGCCCTCGCAGGCCGCGGCGAACTCGTCCACAAAGCTGGTGTCCCCGGCATACGTCAGGTACCCCTCCGGGTACATGCCGTTGTTCATGCCCGGGTCGTCGCCGTACTCTTCGATCAGGGCGTCAAAGTCCTCGCCGGCGTCCACCTTGGCAAGGGCCTCCTCCGCCTCCTCGCGGATGGTCAGCAGGAACTCGTCGCGCTTTTCGTCGGCGGTGGCGGAGATGGCCTCGTCCTCATCCGCGCGCAGGTCCTTGATCTCCTGCTGCTGCTCCTCGGTCAGGCCGATGAGTATGTGCTTGACAAAGAACATGCCCTCGGGCGTGTAGTAGATGGTGTTGCCGCTCTGGTAGTCGGTGACAAAGGCGGACTTGTCCTCGTCGTACTCGGTCTTGGCCTCGGAGACGAGGGTGGCAAACTGGCTCTCGATCTGCTCCTCGGTGACGGTGATGTCCTTGGTCACCTCGTCATAGAGCTTCTGGGTGGGGATGTAGTCCACCTCTTCCTGCTTCATCTGCTCCAGCGTCGTGCCGTAGTAGGAAAGGTAGTTTTCGATGGTGGTGGTCGCCTCGGCCTCCGGGTCCTCGACGGTTTCGTCTGCGGAGTAGGTCTCCACCAGCTGCGCAAACTGCTCGTCATACCAGTCCTGCACGCTCTGCTCGGCGGCGGCCTTCTCCTCGTCCGTGACCTCGCCAAGGCCCAGCTCCTCGATCTTCTGCTCGATGACCAGGTTCTGCACCATCATGTTGATGTACTGCTCCTTGA
>CALWKN010000282.1 GCA_944381265.1 uncultured Clostridia bacterium | reverse complement strand
GCCTCCCGGTCGCCATCCGGGCACAAGCTCTGCTTGTGCCCGGATGGCGGGCTGTCGGCGAAGCCGAATCTAAAGGGGAGACGGGGAAAACGGCATCGGAGGCTGCGCGGGGCCCCACCCTTCAGCTGCGCGTTTTGCATCGAGCCGGAGCTCCGCCGGGCCCGCGTTTCGTCGCGGTGCAGCCTTGCGTCCGTCTCCCGGGGACAGCGGGGAATGCCTCCCTGCCCGCCCGCCAGCGGCCGTCCACGTCCGGAGGGAACAGGGGGGGGGTGCGGGGGGACGAAGTCCCCCCGCCTCCCGGTCGCCTTCCGGCTGCAAGCTATGCTTGCGGGCGGAAGGCGGGCTGTCGGCGAAGCCGAATGATCGTTTAAGAGGAGGGGCGCACCCCCTTTGCGGGGGCGGCGCGCAGCGCCGCCCGCCTCCCCCCGAGCCCTGTCAAGGGCGAAGCGGGGGAGGCACTTTCCCCACGGGGCGGACGCAGAGACGAAAAGGAGGAAGAGAAGATGCGGCGCAAGGTGCTCTTGCTGCTGATGGCGGTGGCGCTGCTGACGGAGGCGCTGCTGGGCGGCGTCGTGTACCTGTTCGTGCGCGGTTTTTTGGTGGACCAGTCCGCCGCGCGCATGGAGGACATGGCGCGTCTGCTGCTGCAGAGCGCGGAGACGGGCGAGCCGGACGTGGACGCCTGGGCGGCGGCGCTCAACGCCCGCGGCGGCGGCTACCGCGTGACGCTCGTCTCCGGCGACGGCGAGGTACTGGCCGACTCCGGCGCGGAGGCCGGGGACATGGAGAACCACCTGGAGCGCGAGGAGGTGCAGGAGGCGCTGCGAAGCGGCGAGGGCCAGGCCCTGCGCGACTCCGAGACCACCGGCGTGCCGCAGCTCTACGTCGCGGTCACCGACGGGGAGCGCGTGCTGCGCCTGTCGCAGTCCTTTGCCCAGATCCGCGCCCTGCAGCGCACGCTGCTGCTGACGGTGCTGGGCACGGCGCTGCTGACGCTCGCCGCCGCCTGGGCGCTGAGCCTTGCCGCCTCGCGCCACGTGCTGCGCCCCATAGAGGCCCTGCGCCACGGCGCCGGCCGCATCGCCGAAGGGGACCTGAGCTACCGCATCCCCGAGCAGCCGGACGAGATGGGCGCCCTGGCCCGGGATTTCAACGACATGGCCGACAAGCTCTCGCGGGCGCTGCGCCACGAGCGCACGCAGCGCGCGCAGATGCAGGCCGTGCTGCGCGCCATCCCCGCCGGCGTCCTGGCGGTGGACCGCGCCGGGGTCGTCTCCCAGATCAACCCCGAGGCGCTGCGCCTGCTCGGCCTGCGCAGCGGCCGCGTGGGCGAGAAGTTCGGCGATCTCGTGCGCGACGGACAGCTGCTGGATCTGGCGCGGCGCACGCTTTCCAGCGGGCAGTCGGAGACGGAGGAGTGGACCACGGACCGCGTGCTGCAGGCCGTCTCCGCCCCCATACGCGACGAGAGCGGCACGGACATGGGCGTGGTGCTCATCGTCAGCGACATGACGCAGATGCGCCGCCTGGAGCAGCTGAGATCGGAGTTCGTCTCCAACGCCACGCACGAGCTCAAGACGCCGCTGACCGCCATACGCGGCTGCATCGAGACGCTGCGCGACCCGGAGGTGGACACCGCCGACCCGCAGATCCTGGGCGAGATGCTGGAGATCATGGACGCGCAGGGCGAGCGGCTGCAGGCGCTCATCAGCGATATGCTGGAGCTTTCGCGCATCGAGAGCGCCCCGGCCCTGGCCGACGAGCGCGGGGACCTCTGCGCCGCGGTGCGCGAGGCCGCCAGAGCCGTGGGCGTGCAGGCGGTAAAGCGCGAGGTGGCGCTGCACATCGACGCCGACGCCGCGCTCTTTGTCGGCGCATCGGAGGAGCGCCTGCGCCGCGTCGCGCAGAACCTGCTGGAGAACGCCGTGCGCTACAACCGCCCCGGCGGCAACGTCTGGGCGACGGTGCGGCGCGCGGGCGCGCGGGCCGTGCTCGCCGTGCGCGACGACGGCCTGGGCATACCGGAGAAGGACCTGCCCCGCGTCTGCGAGCGCTTCTACCGCGTGGACAAGGACCGCTCCCGCAACTCCGGCGGCACGGGGCTGGGCCTGGCCATCGTAAAGCATTTGGTGCGCCGCTACGACGGCGAACTCGACATCCGCTCCAAGCTCGGCGAGGGCTCGACGTTCACCGTCTCCCTGCCCCTTTGGACGTAAAAAGCACAAATAGGCGCTACTTCGCACGCCCGGGACCGGGGTCCGCCCCCGCCCGGGCGCTTTCTTTTGCCCGCGGGAGAAAGAGAAGCAGGAGAAGAGGGGAAGAATGTAGAATCTTATGTATAGAAAGCGCGGCGCGCGGACAAAAGAGACGAAGGAGGCGCTGTAAGATGACGGTTCGCGAAAGCACGATGCAGTGGCACAGCCAGATCTATTCCCCTTATGCCTGCGGCGACGGGCAACTCACGCAGCGAGACCGGCCCCTGGAGCCCTGCCCCCTGCGCACGGACTTCCAGCGCGACCGCGACCGCATACTGCACAGCAAGTCCTTTCGCCGCATGAAGCACAAGACGCAGTGCTTCCTCGCCCCGGAGGGCGACCACTTCCGCACGCGCCTGACGCACACGCTGGAAGTGGCGCAGATCGCCCGCACCGCGGCCCGCGCGCTGCGCCTCAATGAGGACCTGACGGAGGCCATCGCCCTGGGACACGACCTTGGGCACACGCCCTTTGGCCACATGGGCGAGCGGATCCTCGATCAGCTCTGCCCGGAGGGCTTCCACCACGCCGAGCAGTCGCTGCGCGTGGTGGAGCGGCTGGAGAACGACGGGCAGGGGCTGAACCTGACGCTCGCCGTGCGCGACGGCATCCGCGAGCACACCTCCAAGGGCCGTCCGCGCACGCTGGAGGGGGCGATCGTCTCCCTCTCGGACCGCATCGCCTACGTCAACCACGACATCGACGACGCCATGCGCGCCGGCGTGCTCAGGGAGGAGGAGCTGCCGCGGCCGCTGCTGGACATACTTGGGCACAGCCACGGCGCGCGCATCGACACCATGATCACGGATCTGTACGAGAACAGCCGCGATCGCGGGGAGATCCGCATGAGCGAGCGCGTCTACACGGCCATGATGGACCTGCGCGCCTTCCTCTTTGCCCAGGTCTACACGCGCCACGAGGTCACCGTGCAGGAGGAGAAGGCGGACTTCCTCCTGCGCAGCCTGTTTTCCTATTACGAGGCGCACCCGGAGGAGATGCCGGAGGAGTACCGCGCCTGCGCCGCGCGCGAGGGCGTGCGCCGTGCGGTCTGCGACTATGTGGCCGGCATGACGGACAACTACGCCGTGCGGCGGTTCGAGGAGCTGTTCATCCCCGTGCACATCGGCAGCGTGTGAGCGGGGAACTCCCCCGGAAGACGGCGTTCCCCGCGAGCGCGGGAGGGGGGTGCGGGGGGAGGGCGAAGCCCTCCCCCCCGCCTCCCGGTCGAGGTTTTCCTACAAGCTCTGCTTGTAGGAAAACCTCGAGCTGTCGGCGAAGCCGATAAAGGGGGGAAGGGAGGGAACGAGGTGCGCGGTTCCCACCGGCGGCGCCGGGCCCCACCCACCCGCCCCGTGGGCTCAGTTTCCCCACCAACGGGAACGAAGGGGGAGCGCGAGAGGCGCTTCCGCACCGCATCACTTACCGTGGCATTCCCCTCAACGGAAATCGGGGGAGCGCGAGGGGGCGCCTCCGCACCGTGCCGCTTACAGCGGCCCGGTGTTCCGGCCGGCGTTGGGCCTTTGGCCCAAGCGCACGGCCTCCAGGTCCGCTTACAGCGGACCCTTCGGAAGAGCCCCCTCGCCCCCCGGCGGGCATGGAGCGTCAAGCTATGCTTGACGCGGTCATGCCCGGCTGTCGGCGAATCCGAAAAAAGGGGCAGAGAGGAGGCCACGAGGCGCGCGGTTCCCACCGGGGGCGCCGGGCCCCACCCGCCCACCCCGTGGGCTCCGTTTCCCCACTGACGGGAACGAAGGGGGCGCGCGGGAAAGGGCGGAAAAGCGGCGAAAACGGCGTGTTTTTTTGGAAGGCAATTTTTAACCGCGGGGAATTTCCGCCGCGATGCAGGAATTTGCCCAAATTCCTCGAATATCTCTATCGGTTTGTTTTATGGGCCGTGTGGACGTGGGAAAGGAGGAGCGGCGGATCTCCATGGCAGGCAGGTTCCCCAGCGAGTGGATCGACGAGGTGCGCGACCGCTCGGATATCGTCTCCGTGGTGTCGGAATACGTGCCCTTAAAGCGCAAGGGCTCGAAGTTCTGGGGCCTTTGCCCCTTCCACGGGGAAAAGACGCCCTCGTTCTCCGTGGACGCGGAGCGCCAGCTCTACTACTGCTTCGGCTGCCACGCCGGCGGCAACGTCATCACCTTTGTGATGAACCTGGAGCACATGGAGTTTCCCGAGGCCGTGGTGCACCTGGCCGAGCGCGCGCACATGGCCGTGCCGGAGCGCACAGGCGGCGCGGCGGCGGTCCCCAAGAAGGACCGCGACCGGCTCTACGAGGCGCTCACCGCCGCGGCGCGCTTCTACTACAAGACGCTCTACAGCCCGCAGGGGGCGCGGGCGCTGCAGTATCTGCACGACCGCGGCCTGCGCGACAACGTCATCCGCCGCTTCGGCCTGGGCGCTACGCCCCCCGACCACGGCGGCCTCACCGCCCACCTTCGGGAGCAGGGCTTTGCGGACAAGGAGCTGGTGGAGGCAAATCTTGCTCTGGAGCGCGGCGGGCGGGTATTTGACACCTTCCGCGACCGCGTGATGTTCCCCATATTCGACCCGCGCGGGCGGGTGATCGCCTTCGGCGGCCGCGTCATCGGAAAGGGCGAGCCCAAGTACCTCAATTCCGGCGACACGCCCGTGTTCAACAAGCGCCGCAACGTCTACGGCCTGAACTTCCTCAAGGGCGGGCACCGCGACAGGCTGCGCCTGGTGGAGGGGTATATGGACGTCGTCTCCCTCTACCAGCACGGCGTGGACGGGTGCGTGGCGACGCTGGGCACGGCGCTGACGCCGGAGCAGATCCGCCTGATGAAGCGCTACGCGCCTGAGATCCTGCTCACCTACGACGGCGACGGCGCCGGGCAGCGGGCCATCGCCCGCGGCCTGGACCTCTTTGAGCAGGAGAACGTGCCCGCGCGCGTCACCGTGGTGCCGGACGGCATGGACCCGGACGAGTACGTGCGCGCCCGCGGCGGCGAGGCGCTGGAGGCCCTGGGCAGCGTGGACGCCACGACCTACCGCCTGGACGCGCTCAAGGCCCAGTTCGACCTGGACGACCCCGAGGCCCGCGCCCGCTACGCGGTGGAGGGGGCCAAGGTCCTAAGGCGCCTGCAGGACCCGGTGGAGGTGGAGCGGTTTGTCGGCCGCCTGCACGAGGAGACCGGCTTTACCCGCGAGACGCTGCTGGAGCAGGTGGGCCGCCGCGGCGCGCCGGCGCCGCAGCCCATCGCCGAGCGCGCGCCACGGCGCGAGGAGAAGCGGATGGAGGACGGCGCGCTGCGGGCCGAGCGCGAGCTGGCGGCGCTGCTGGCCACGGGCGAGCGGCTGCCGGAAGGGCTGGTGCAGCTGGAGGACTTCACCGACCCGGCCTGCGCCTTTGTGGCGCGCCTGGCGCTCTCCGGCGAGGGCGGGCGCCTGCAGGAGGCGTTGGAGCAGGTGGAGGACGAGGACCTGCGCGGCAGGATCACGCGCCTGCTGACCACGGGCGAGCGCGTGGCGGCGGACAGGCGGCAGCAGATGATCGCCGACTGCTCGGACCGCCTGCGCCTAAGGCGCCTGGAAAAGGAGATCGCGCTCTGCCAGGAGGGCATACAGCGCCCCGGGCTCTCCCAGGAGGAACAGATGCGGCTCATCTCGCGCCTGGGCGAGCTCAACCGCCGCAAGCAGCGCCTGCACGGCGGCGCGTAAGACGGTTTTTCCCTAGGTATCGAATGAGACGCGCCGGAGCGCCAGGCCCCGGCAGCTTGACATACGAAAGGCAGACCCGGCCCCGCGTTTGCATCGGGGCTTTGCCCGACACCCGAAAGGAGTGACCCCTTTTGTCGAATACGGACAACAAGCAGGCTCGCATCAATGCGCTGATCGAAAAGGGAAAGAAGAACGGCGTGCTGACGCAGAAGGAACTCAACGATGCGCTCTCCGAGGTCCAGATCTCGCCCGAGGCCTATGAGAAGGTGCTCGACAGCCTGGAAGCCATGGGCGTGGACGTGGTGGGAGAGGTGACCGAGCCGCCGGAGGAGGAGCTGATGATGGAGGAGAACGAGGAGTTCTCCCCGGAAAACGAGGACCTCTCCGTGCCCGAGGGCATCGCCACCGACGACCCGGTGCGCATGTACTTAAAGGAGATCGGCAAGGTGCCCCTGCTCACCGCCGAGGAGGAGCTGGAGATCGCCCAGCGCATGGCCGCCGGCGACGAGGAGGCGCGCAAGAAGCTCTCCGAGAGCAATCTGCGCCTGGTCGTCTCCATCGCCAAGCGCTATGTGGGCCGCGGCATGCAGTTCCTCGACCTCATACAGGAGGGCAATCTCGGCCTGATCAAGGCCGTGGAAAAGTTTGATTATTCCAAGGGCTATAAGTTCTCGACCTATGCCACCTGGTGGATCCGCCAGGCCATCACCCGCGCCATAGCCGACCAGGCGCGCACCATACGCATCCCCGTACATATGGTGGAGACGATCAACAAGCTCATCCGCGTCTCGCGCCAGCTCCTGCAGGAGTACGGCCGCGAGCCCACCCCCGAGGAGATCGCCAAGGAGATGGGCGTCTCCGAGGAAAAGGTGCGCGAGATCACCAAGATCGCCCAGGAGCCCGTCTCGCTGGAGACGCCGATCGGCGAGGAGGAGGACAGCCACCTGGGCGACTTCATCCCCGACGACGACATCCCCGCCCCGGCGGAGGCGGCCGCCTTTACCATGCTCAAGGAGCAGCTGACGGACGTGCTGGACACGCTCACGCCGCGCGAGGAGAAGGTGCTGCGCCTGCGCTTTGGCCTGGACGACGGCCGCGCCCGCACGCTGGAGGAGGTCGGTCGCGAGTTCAACGTCACGCGCGAGCGCATCCGCCAGATCGAAGCCAAGGCCCTGCGCAAGCTGCGCCACCCCAGCCGCTCCAAGAAGCTGAAGGATTTTCTCGAATAGAATTTTGCATGGATGCCGTGCGGCGGGAGTTTCGCCGCACGGTTTGGCTTGTCCCCCCGCGCGCCTTCGGCGCGCGGGGGGACCGCGGGTCGGGGCTTTGCCCCGACCCAAGATCGCCTGGGGGAAGGGCGGCAGAAAGGGGCAGGTGGGGGCTGGCTCCCCCGCACGCCTTTGGCGCGCGGGGGAGCCGCCGGGTCGGGGCTGCGCCCCGGCCCAGCGCGCCCTGGGCGGCGCCGGCGAAAGTGGAGAAGTCGGCGGGCCTGCCGGCGAGAAACGGGAAGGGAGGCGTCGCGCGTGCATCTGGACGAGCGGCTGAGACTGGCGGCGGAGATGCTGGGGACGTGCGAGACGTTCTACGACATCGGCAGCAACCACGGGTTCCTGGCGGCGCACATGCTGCGCGCGGGGCGGTGCCGGCGGGCGGTGCTGGCGGATGTCAGCGCCGAGGCGCTCGTGCGCGCCCGCGAGCTGGTCGCGCGCCTGGGGCTGCAGGAGCGCGCCGTCTTCGCGGTGACGGACGGGTTCCGGGGCCTTGCGCCGCGGGCGGGCGACGCGGCGGCGCTGTGCGGCATGGGCGGGCGCACCATCGCCGCCATACTGGACGCGCCGCTGCCCTGTCCGGCGGTGCTGCAGGCCAATGTGGAGCTGGCCTGCGCCCGGCGGCAGGTCGAGCGCGTGGGCATGCACATCGCGCACGAGGGCGTGGCGCGCGCCGGGGGACGGCTGTACGTGCTGATGCGCGTGGAGCCCGGCGCCGCGGCGCCTATGCGCGAGGAGGAGCTGCGCCTGGGCCCGGCGCTGCTGCGGGACAGGCCGGCGGGCGCGCGGGAGTATCTTTTGTGGCGGCTGCGCGTGGCGCGGCGGGCGCTGGAGGGCGCGAAAAAGGGCGCGGACGCGGAGAAGCTGCGCCGGGCCGAGGCGGAGACAAAGCTGGTGGAGGAAGCGCTGCGGCGCATGGAGGAGGGAGAAAATTGAAGATCGCGGAGTTTTTGCAAATCATGGACGGCATCGCGCCCTGGGCGCTGGCCGAGCCCTGGGACAACCCGGGGCTGCTGGTGGGCGACCCGCAGGCGGAAGTCACGGGCGCACTGCTGTGCGTGGACGCGACGCCCACGGCGGTGGACGCGGCCCGGGAGCGGGGGCTGAACCTGATCCTTTCGCACCATCCGCAGCTGTTCCGCGGCGCGAAGGCGCTGCGGGCGGACACCTACGAGGGGGCGCTGCTGGCGCGCCTCATCCGCGCGGACGTGGCGCTGGTGGCGGCGCACACGAACCTGGACCGCGCGCCGGGCGGCGTCAACGACTGCCTGGCCGCGGCGCTGGGCCTGCGCGTGCGGCAGAGCGGGGACTATCTGCGCGTCGGGGAGGTGCAGGCGCGCAGCGCGGGGGAGCTGCTGGCCTGGGTGCGGCAGCGCATCAACCCGCAGGCCGTGTTCTACGGCGACGCGGCGCGGCGCATCGACTGCGTGGCCTGCGCCTCGGGCGCGGGCGGGGAGTTCGCCGCCGAGGCGGCCCGCCTGGGCGCGCAGGTCTTCGTCACCGGCGAAATGAAGCACAACGAGCGCATCGAGGCGGAGGGCCTGGGGCTGTGCGTGCTGCTGGCCGGGCACGGCGAGAGCGAAGCCGTGGTGCTGGAACCGCTGCGGGCGCATCTGCAGGCGAGCGTGCGTGTCGAGACATTCCAAGCGTAAGAAGGCGCAGGGGCGTGCGCCGAAGTTTTTTCGAGTCGGGCGTCAGCCCGGCCGAAAAAACTTCGGGTGCAGCCGAGGGGGGAGGAGGGACGTAAGTCCCCC
>CALWKN010000281.1 GCA_944381265.1 uncultured Clostridia bacterium | reverse complement strand
GGAGTCTGGGCCGTGTCTCAGTCCCAGTGTGGCCGATCACCCTCTCAGGTCGGCTACCCATCGTCGACTTGGTGGGCCGTTACCCCGCCAACTATCTAATGGGACGCGAGCACACCCTTCACCGGATTTCTCCTTTGACCCCTGCGCCATGCGGCACTGTGGTCTTATGCGGTATTAGCACCTGTTTCCAAGTGTTATCCCCCTGTGAAGGACAGTTTGCTCACGCGTTACTCACCCGTCCGCCGCTAGAATCATTTCCGTGCAAGCACTTCCATGATCCCCGCTCGACTTGCATGTGTTAGGCACGCCGCCAGCGTTTGTCCTGAGCCAGGATCAAACTCTCAAATTTGATCTATTCGCTCAGCTCTCTCGCTGTGCTTCTTCGCTTGTTGTCCGTCCTTAGGAATCAACTTTTCGTTTCTTCCTTGTCATTCTCAATGTATCGTTTTCAAGGTTCGCATGCCGCAGGCTCAGGAGCTCGACCCCGTCGCTGACGACGCTGTATATCTTACCAAACGTGCGCGCATTTGTCAACCCCTTTTTCAAACTTTTTGGGGACTTTTTTTCCTCTTTTCCGGAAGGGGCCAAAAAGCGCGGAAATCAGGGGTTTTCCGCGCTCTCGATCACGCCGCCGCCAAGGCAGGTCTCCCCGTCGTAGAACACCACGGCCTGTCCGGGGGTGACGGCGCGCTGCTTCTGCGCAACGCGCACGCGCGCTTCCTCGCCGCGCATCTCCACTGTGCAGGGCTGATCGCTCTGACGGTAGCGGATCTTGGCGGTGCAGGAAAAGACGGGCGCGGGAGCCTGTCCGGCCAGGAACGTCACGCGCGAGGCGCGAAGCGCCGGGGCAAAGAGCAGCGGGTTGTCCTCGCCCTGGGCCACGAGCAGCCGGTTCTGCGCCATGTCCTTGCCCACGACGAACCAGGAGCGCCCGTCGCCGCGCCCGCCGATGCCAAGGCCGCGCCTTTGGCCGATGGTGTAAAAGGCCAGGCCCTCGTGGCGGCCGACGACATTCCCCGCGGGGTCCACCATGTCGCCGGGACTCGTGGCCAGGAACTGCTTGAGGAAGGGGCGGAAGCGCCGCTCGCCGATGAAGCAGACACCGGTGGAGTCCTTCTTCTCCGCCGTGGGCAGATGGTGCGCGCGGGCGATTTCCCGCACCTCGGCCTTTGTAAGGCCGCCCACCGGAAACAGGGCGCGGCGGAGCTGCTCCTGCGTCAGCTTGTGCAGGAAGTAGGTCTGGTCCTTGCCCGCGTCCGCGCCTCGCAGCAGGCGCACCAGGCCCTCTTCCCGCGCCAGGCGGCAGAAATGGCCGGTGGCGATGTAGTCCGCGCCGCTGCCCATGGCGTAGTCCAAAAAGGCGCGGAACTTGATCTCCGTGTTGCAGAGTATGTCCGGGTTGGGCGTGCGGCCGCGGCGGTACTCCTCCAGGAAGTGGGAGAAGACGCGGTCCCAGTAGCGCCCGGAGAAGTTCACGCCGTAATAGGGGATGCCGATCTGGTCGCAGACCTGCCGCACGTCGTCGTAATCGGCGGCGGCGGTGCAGACGCCGTCCTCGTCCTTCTCCTCCCAGTTCTTCATGAACACGCCCACGACCTCGTAGCCCTGTTCCTTCAGCAGCAGCGCGGCGACGGAGGAGTCCACGCCGCCGGACATGCCGACCACCACGCGCTCAGCCATTGTCTTCCTCCACAAAGCCGGGGGCGCTGAGGTACCGCTCGCCCGTGTCCGGCAAAAGCGTCACGATCGTCCTGCCGGCAAACTCCGGCCGCGCCGCCAGGCGCAGGGCGGCGCAGACCGCGGCGCCGGAGGAGATGCCGCACAGCAGCCCCTCGCGCCGCGCCAGCTGCCGGGCAAAGTCCAGCGCCTCTTCCGTAGAGACGGTGAGGACCTCGTCCACGACCGCCGCGTCGTAGTTGCCGGGGACGAAGTTGGCGCCTATGCCCTGTATGCCGTGCGGCCCGGGGCGGCCGCCGGAGAGCAGCGGCGACTCCGCCGGCTCCACCGCGGCGACGAACATGCCCTGCTTTGCCGCCTTCAGCGCCCGGCCGGTGCCGCACAGCGTGCCGCCGGTGCCGACGGTGGCGACAAAGACGTCCGCCGCGCCGTCGGTGTCGCGCAGGATCTCGCGGGCGGTGGCGGCGTGGGCGGCGGGGTTGGCCGGGTTGTCGAACTGCGAGGGCATGAAGGCGGCGGGATCCTGATCGAGGATCTCCCGCGCGCGGCGCACCGCGCCCTCCATGCCCTCCTTGGCCGGGGTCAGCACCAGCTCCGCGCCGTAGGCGGCGAGCAGCCGACGCCGCTCCAGGGACATGTTCTCCGGCATCGTCAGCGTCAGGCGGTAGCCGCGCAGGGCCGCGACCATGGCAAGGCCCACGCCCGTGTTGCCGCTGGTGGGCTCGACGATGCGGGCGCCCGCGCACAGCAGGCCGCGCGCCTCGGCGTCCATGAGCATGGACAGCGCCACGCGGTCCTTGCTGCTCCCGGCGGGGTTGTTTTTCTCCAGCTTCGCCAGCACGTCCTGCACGCCGTGTTCAGCGCACAGGCGCGTGAGACGCACCAGAGGCGTGTTGCCGATCAAGTCCAGCGCGCTGTCTGCAATGCGCATACCATCCGCTCCTTCTCCCGGCCCGCCTCATGTCGGGCCGCTTCTTTCCTGTATTATACCGCAATCCGCCCGCGCGTCAATCCCCCCGCCTTAAAGCGCCCTCCCCCGTTGTGCAAAACCCCCGCGTTTTTCTCCAAAGGAAAACCACTGCGGACGTCTCCGCCTCTCCCCCCATTCGCGGGCGCGGAACCGCCGCGGGGAGCGGCGGACGAACCTTCCGCGGGAAGCGCGCCTTCTCCCTCTCGGGAAAACCCTTTTTGAATTGGAAATCCGCGCGCCTTTCCCAAATGCGTAGTCCGCCCTCCGCAGGCGGAGGTCTTCTCCCTTACAGGAAACGCCCGCGCGCTTTTCGCCGCCGCGTAACCCGTTCCTATCGCGGACGCGGAACCGCCGCCGGGCAGGGCGGGCGCACCCGCCGCGGGGAGCGGCGTTTCTCTTTTTTTATGCAAAAATCCCCGCCCCTTACGCAGATGCGGGGGCGGGGGGAAAATCCATCCGGGCTCACTCGACGAAGGAGGCGTAGACCCCGGCGCCGTCGGCCTCGTCCGAGACGATGCGGCGCAGCACCTCGCCGCCCTCCATGCCGGTCTGCAGCAGCAGCAGGCCCTTGTCCGGCGCGTAGAAGGCGTAGCCGGAGGCGCACTCCACGACGATGGCGTCCTGCACCTGCGCGCCGCCGACGCTGCCGCTGTAGTTGACGGCGAGGATCCGGCTCTCGCCCAGCTCCCCGGTGAAGCTGACGCCCACGGCGCAGTCGCCGGGCAGTATGAGCACGTCCTCGCCGCCCTCCTCCACGGAGGCGTAGCGCAGGCTGCCGTCGGAGGCGAGGTAGTAGCCGTAGACGCCGCCCTGGGGCGAGCCGGTCTCGGCGTCGTAGGCGAACTGGCCGCGCAGCATATCCGGCCGGGCCGAGGGCGCGTTTCCGGTGACCCAGGTGACGGTGGCGTTCTCGTCCTCCACCGTCAGCAGCCGCCCGGCGCGCGGCACAAAGGACGAGAGCGGCTGGCTCGGCCGCGCGCCCTGGTCAAAGGGCCCAAGCGACGGGTCCGCGGTGGGCGTTTCCTCGACTTCGGGCGTCGGCGTCTGCTGCGCGCCCGCGTCCGGCGTGGCGGTGGGGGAAACGCTGTTTGCGGGCGTCTGCATGAGGTCCAGCCCCGGAAGGTCCGCGCCGTCCAGGGCGCTTGAAAGATAGATGAAGAAGCCCACCACCAGCAGCAGCGTCAGCGACAGCGCCACGGCCGTGACGATCACCGCCGGGCGCACGCCGGAGGAGGCGCGCTTGTTCTTGTGCGGCAGCGGATAGGTGACCTCCTCCTGGGCGGGGCGCCCACCTTGGGCAGGGCGCCCACCTTGGGCAGGCTGCCGACCCTGGGCGGGCTGTCTCTCCTGCGTGGGGCGGCGATCCGGCGCAGGGCGCGGCCCCGGCGCGGGGGACTGTCCCTGCGGGCGCGGGGAGGGGGCGGGCTGGCCCTGGGCGGAGGCGAGCAGCGCGGCACGGAACTCGTCCACGCTGCGGAAGCGGTCCTCGGCGCGCACGGCCATGGCGCGCAGCAGCGCCGCCTCGGCCCCGGGCGGCAGGGCGATGCCCAGGCGCGAGGGGGGGACGAGGCAGTCCTGGCGCAGGCGCTCCAGGGACTCGGGCGGGATCTTGCCGGTGAGCGTGCGGTACATCGTGGCACCCAGGGCGTAGATATCGGTCCAGGGGCCCTGGTTGCCGCGGGAGCGGTACTGCTCCTCCGGGGCGTACCCGGGCTTGAGGATCACGGAGATGCTGGCCTGCGCGCCCATGGACTGGCGCGCGGCGCCAAAGTCGATCAGCGTCACCTGGCCGGAGGTGGTGAGGAATATGTTGTCGGGGCTTACGTCCCTGTGCAGGAGCCCTGCCTCGTGCACGGTGCGCAGCGCGTCCATCACCGGCAGGAAGATGCCGAGCGTCTTGTTGAAGGGCACGGGCTTGCCGCCGCTGCGCACCAGGTACTGCCGCAGTGTGATGCCCTCCAGGTAGTTCATCACAAGGTAGGCCGTGCCGTTTTCGGTAAAGAAGTCGCGCACGCCAACGATGTTGGGCGAGCCGTCAAAGCGCGCCAGAATGCGCGCCTCCTGCAAGAAGGACTCCAGGCCGTCGGCAAGGCGCTTTGTCCCCTCTCCCGAGAAGGGCGTGACGCGGCTCTCGCCCGGGGCGCGCCCGGCGCAGTCCTGGGGCATGTACTCCTTGATGGCAAGCTTTACGCCCAGCACCTCGTCGCGCGCGATGTAGGTGATGCCAAAGCCGCCGTGCCCGAGGCCCCGGCCGATCAGGTACTTCCCGGCCAATATCGTTCCCGGGGTGAGATAGTGCGGGGCCGCGGGGGGCGTTCCCTCGCGGTAGCCGCAGAACGGGCAGACCTGCGCCTGCCCCTTCTCCCGCATGCAGCCAAGACAAACCGTGCGCCGTTGCACCGGGCAAACACCGCCTTTCCGCCTTACAGTTCAGGCCCCGCTATTTTTCCAGGTCCTCCCAGGCGAACTTCTCGCCGCAGAAGGGCAAAAAGAGCAGCGCCGTGTCGCTGATCTCCACGCAGTCGTAAGAGGACAGCGCCCGGGGCGCGAGCAGCTCCTCGCCGTTGACATAGACGATGGCCTTGCCCTCGCCGGGGATCAGGTGGAAGGCGCGGGCGCGCGGGTCATAGGAGAGCACGGCGTTGCTCTCGCGCGAGACGCCAAGGTCGCCCTTGAGCACCACGTCGTTGCCGTTGGCCCGGCCGATGCTGTTGCGCTCGCTGTGGATCGGGTAGAACTTCCCCTTGTTCCCCCCCGTGATCTGGATCAGGAAGCCCACCGGCGGGTCGATCCCGGCGTCCGTGGCAAGGCGCGCCACGGTCGCGGCCTCGTCCGCCTCCATCTGCGCCGGAGCCGCCATCGGCTGTGCCGGAGCCTGTTGTACCGGAGCCGCCGGTTGCACCGGAGCCTGGGGTGCCGGAGCCTTAGGCCGGGCGGGGGCCTGGACGGGGGCGTCGTAGGCGTCCAAATCGTAGGCCTGCATCACGCGCTCGTCCAGCGGCTGCTTTGCCACGGTGTATTCGGACTCCAATCCGCTGCCGCGGGCAAAGCAGTGGGGGCAGCGGTCGTATTTGCTGGGATCATAGTAATGTCCGTATTCGCAGCGCTTGAATTTCATTGGGATCAACCCTCCTCATTGGGGCCCGGGGCCTTGTCGCGGACCTCAAACATGCAGTCGCGGTCCACCAGATAGAATATGTCGCCGCTGTGCAGATCGGCGGCGTCGCCGTCGTTCAGGCGGCGCCCGCCCTCCAGGAACGTGCCGTTGCGGGAGTAGTTCTCCAGCGTGAAGCACTTGCGCTCGGCGTCAAAGCGGATGGAGCAGTGCACGCGGCTGATGGTGTTCTCCCGGGCCTCGAAGACGAGCTGGCAGCGGGCGGGGTCGCGGCCGAAGAACACGGTCTCGCCGCCAAGGGCGATGACCGCCCCGGCGTAGGTGCCGCGCAGGCCGACCAGGTAGCCGCCGCTTTTCTTTCCCGGCAGCACGCTCTCCACGAGGCTCTGCACGCTGCCGCGGCGCTTTACCAGTATATAGGCCAGAACGCCGGCAAAGGCGACGGCGGCGCAGAGGAAGACGATCAGCCACACCGTGCCGGAGGCGGAGGCGCCGGCATCCTCCGTGGTGACAAGGGGCGTGGTGAGGGGCGAAGCGGAGGGCGAGGCGGCGACGGACGGCGAGGGCGCGGGCGTGGGCGTAAGGCTCGGCACGGCGCTGCCGGTGGTCAGCGTCGCCATCTTGGGCGTGACGCCGCAGGAGGCGAGCGCGTCCAGCGCTTCCTCGATGCGTATGGCGCCGTTGATGCCCTCGGTGTCGTCCATTTTCATCGTGGCGATGCCGATGACAAAGCCGTCCTCGTGCAAAAGCGGCCCGCCGGAGTTGCCGGAGTTGAGGGCTGCGTCGGTCTGGTAGTAGTCCACGCCGTTCCAGGTGGCCTTGCGCGAGACGATGCCCTGGCTGGTGCTGACGTCGCCGGGGTAGGAGGTGATGGTGTTGCTGATGTCGTTGGTGGGGAAGCCCATGGCAAAGACGCGGTCGCCGATGTGGACCATGTCCTCGGTGCCAAGGGGCAGAGGCTCAGCCTCCAGCGGCGTCTCGAGCTTGAGGATGGCGATGTCCTTTTCCGGCAGCGAGGCCACCACTTCGCAGGGGATCTCCGTATCTCGGCCCACCCAGACGCTGACGCCGTTCTCATTGGGGGAGACGACGTGGTAGTTCGTGAGCAAATAGGTGATCGGCGCTTCCTCCCCCACGCCAAAGGACGATCCGAAGGAGACCACCGTGCCGTCCTCGTTGCGCACGGCCACGCGGTAGACGGACTTTGTCGCCTCGTCCAGCGTAACGCCGTCGGCGCGGGCCGGGAGCGGCAGGAACAAAAGCAAAAGCGTCAAAAGCAGGGAAAGCGCGCGCGCCAACTGCCGTTTCATCGCACATCACCGCCTTGCTCCGCCTCGCCGCAGTTCAGCAGCACCACGGTGACATTGTCCTGCTTGCGCTTGCCCTTTTCGCGCACGGCGGCAAGCAGCGCGTCCTGCGCCTCCTCCTCCTTAGCGGACAGGAGGACCGCGGTGATCTCCTGCAGCGAGAGCGTCTTGAACAGGCCGTCGGAGCAGAGCAGCACGCGGTCGCCCGGGCGCAGCGGCACGGGCGAGATGTTGTAGTCGACCAGCTCCAGCTCGCGTATGCCGACAAAGCTGGTCAGGTGCGCCCGCTCGGGGTGGGAGCGCGCCTGCTCCATGGTCATGCGCCCGGCCTTTACCTCCTCCAAGAGCTCGGAGAAGTAGTTGTGGTCGCGATTGAGCTGGTAGAGCTTGTTTTTGCGCAGGAGGTAGATGTGGCTGTCGCCGACGGAGACGAAGCGCAGGCCGTCGGGGAGGACGGAGGCGGCAACGAGCGTGGTGCCGGCAAGCTCGCCCCGTTTCCCGAACTGCTCATAGACCGCCTCGTTGGCCTGGTAGACGGCCTCCACCAGCGTGTCGTCGTCCACAGTTTCCGCCGCAAGGTAGGCGCGCATGAAGCGGATCGCGCCCAGGGACGCGGCCTCGGCGCCGTGCTCCATGCCGCCCATGCCGTCGCAGACCACGGCCATGACGCCGTGGCCGCGCACGACCAGTTCCTCCTCCAAAGGCGTGATGGCAAAGGCGTCCTGCTGCTCCGGGCGCGCGCCGATGTCCTGCGCGTTGCCGATGGTGAGCGTGATGTTCCCCACGCGCGCGGCGCCCGAGGTGGGGGCGGCACGCTTTTCCACGCGGTCCAGGGGGGTGAACTGCAGCGCGGCCGGGGCGGCCGGGGCAGCGGGGGCGGGCGGCACAGGGACCGTCACCGGTTCCTCCTCCGCTCCCTCCGCCTCCGCCGCCGCGAGCAGCGGGCGCTGCAGCGAGGCGTTTAGGACCAGCAGCACGGCGCTGCCCGCGATGCCCGCCGCCGCGATCAGCAGCAGGACGACGATCTCTATCGGCATGGGGGATGACCTCCTAATCATGATGTACGAACCGGGAAGGCGGCGTCCGGCAGGGACTCCGCCACCTTCCATTATAGGCCAAGCGCCGCGAAAGTGCAACGACAAAGCCCCGCCCGATGCGCGTGTTTGCAATTTCGCAACAACTTCCTTCGCCCCCTCCGGGTTTCGTCCCCGCGCGAGGCAGACGACGGGCGCGCCAGCGGCCATCATCTGCCTCGCGCGGGGCATCGCCGCGTTTCTTTTCGGCTTCGCCGACTGCTCGTCCTTCTCTCACAGGAAAAGCTTGTGAGAGAAGCACGACCAAGAGTGGCTCCGCCCCTCCCGCACCCTCCCCGAGTGCGCCCGCCGCCGCAGGGGGATCACTCAGGAGAGGGCGTCGAAGTCGGCGGCGATGCGCGCAAAGACCGCCTCCGGGCTGGCGGAAGCGTCGATGCAGCGGATGCGCTCCGGCTCCTGCGCGGCCAGGGCGCGGAAGCCCGCCTCCACCCGGCGCAGGAACTCCGCCCCGGCACTCTCGATGCGGTCCGGCGCCTCACCGCGCTGACGGCGCCGCTGCGACGCGCGCGCTTCCGGCAGCAGCAGCAGATAGGTGCGCTGCGGCAGGCAGCCCGCCACCGCGGCGGCGTTGAGCGCGCGCACGTTTTCCGCGCCCAGGCCGCGCCCGTAGCCCTGGTAGGCCAAAGACGAGTCCAGATAGCGGTCGCAGAGCACGACCTCGCCCCTTTCCAGCGCCGGGCGGATCACGCGCCGCACGTGCTCGGCCCGCGCCGCGGCGTAGAGATAGGCCTCCGTCAGCGGCGCCATGTCCAGCGCGGGGTCGAGCAGCAGCGCCCGCACGCGCTCGGCGACCTGCGCGCCGCCCGGCTCCCGCGTCACGCACACGCGCGCCCCGGCCCGCTCCAGTTTCTCCTGCAAAAGGCGGATCTGCGTGGTCTTGCCCGCGCCGTCCATGCCTTCAAATGTGATGAACATCGCTCCGCTCCTCTCTTTTCCTCGGCACGCGGTCGCTGCATCGGATTGCGCGCCTCGCCCAAAACGCCGCGCGCCCACCCGCCTTGCGAGCGTACACGAACTTTTTGCGGGGGCGCAGCCCCCGCATCCCCGCGCCCTGCAGGCGCGGGGAGGGGTGGGTGGGTGGGGGAGGCGGCGGGCTTCGCCCGCCGCCTCCCCCACCCACATTTCAATCGTCCAGCAGCAGCGCCCGCAGATCGGCGGCCCCGCGCACGAGGAACGCCGCCCCGCTCTGCCGCAGCTCCTCGGCGCTGCCAAAGCCCTGCAGCGCCCCGGCGCCGTCGATGCCGTTAGCCCGCGCCCCGCGCATGTCGAAGCAGCGGTCGCCCACCATCAAACTGTCGCGCCCCAGCGCCTCCACGACCTTGCGCACCATCTCCGGCTTGTTGTCCACCTTCTCGCTCGGATCCGGGCAAAGGAGCATCTCCAGCAGCGGGTACATCCCCTCCCGCTCCAGCAGCAGGCGGGAGAACCGCTCCGGCTTGCCCGTGGCCACGGCAAGCCGCACCCCGGCACCGCGCAGATCGCGCATAAGCTCCCCCATGCCGGGATAGGGCTCGTACTCCAGCACCCCGATCTTCTCGTACCGCTCGCGGTAGAGCCGCACCGCCTCCGACGCCGCCGCGTCGTCCATCCCATAGTATTCCCGAAAGGCCGCGTGCAGCGGCGGGCCGATGAAGCGGCGGATGCGCGCCATATCGTCGTCCGGCAGCCCCATGCCGCGCAAAGCGTACTGCACCGAGCGCAGGATCCCCGCCGACGTGTCCAGGAGCGTGCCGTCCAGGTCGAAGATCACGCAGCCGTAGCGCCGCTTCACCGCCGGGAACCTGCCCTCCGCGTCCAGGCCGAACACCGTCCGCCCGCGCTCCTGCGCCCGCCGCAGCGCCCGCGCGCTTTCTTCCGTCAGCCGCTCCCCCGGCGCGCACAGCGGCACGCCCGGCGGGTACAGCCCCACGCTCCCCGCCGCGATGCAGCCGGCCGCCCGCTCCAGCGGCACGCCGCGCACCGCGCCAAACGCCGCCTCGCGCACGCTGCAGGCGCGCATGCCCGGCCGCGGCAGGGGCTCCGCCGCAGGAACCGCGCGCTCCCCCACGGGCAGCGCCTGCAGAGCCCGGCGCAGTGCGTCAAAGTCCGCTTCCTCGCTGGCGATGGAGGGCAGGCAGACGAGCGTGCTCTCGCCCGCCATCTCCACATCCACATTCTGCGCCCGCAGCGCCTCCGCCGCCGCCGTGCCGCTAAGTCCCGTGCCGCGCACGTCGATCACCAGGCGCGTCGGGTCCAGCGCGTAGCGCGCCGCAAACGCCGCCGTGCCCCGGAAGCGCGCGTCGGCGCTCAGCTCCTTGCGCAGGGCCGTGCAGCGCTGCGCCAGCTTCTTCAGCTTCTCCTCGCCCCCCGCTTCCAGCTCGTCCAGCGCCCGCTCCATGGAGTGCAGCAGCAGCGAGGAGGGGCTGGACGTCTCCAGCATCCGGTGCAGCCGCCGCGCCGCGGGCAGGTCTCCGGCCGAGCGCAGGTGCAGCACGGCGCAGGGCGTCAGCGCGGGCAGCGTCTTGTGCAGGCTCTGCGTCCAAAGATCCGCGCCCAGCGCCTCGGCGTCCGTAAGGCCGAGGAAGCGCAGGTGCGCGCCGTGCGCCTCGTCCACCAGGAGCTTTAGCCCGCGCGCCCGCGCCGCCTGCGCGATGCGTCCATAGTCCGGCAGGCGCCCGTAGTAATCCGGCCGCGTCAGCAGCAGCGCCCGCGCCTCCGGATGCGCCTCCATGGCCGTGAGCACGTCCTCTTCCGCAAGCTCCGCCAGCCCCGTCTCCTCGTCCAGGCGCAGCGGGATGGGCACGGCCTCCACGCCGCCCAGCGCGCAGGCGCTCCAGGCCGACAGGTGCGCGTCGCGCGGCAACAGCAGCGTCTCCCCCGGGCGCAGGGCGGTGAGGATCATCAGTTGCACGCCGCGCGTGCTGCCCCCCACCAGCGGCAGGCTGGCCCCGGCCCCGTACAGGCGGCGCAGGCGCTGCGCCAGCTCGCGGTAGGGGCCCTGCGGCTCGTGCAGGTCGTCGGTTGTGGGCAGTTCCGTGGTGTCGCGGCGCGAGGCCTCGCCGCGGCGCATCTTGTGCCCGGGCATGTGGAAGCTGACGCGGCCTTCCTGCGCCCGCAGCATCTCCTCGATGTTCATGCGCATCCCCCTTTTCCTTGAAAAAAACACCGCTCCGGGCTGCGGAAACGGTGTGTTGACTTTATTCTGCCGTGGACTTGGGCTCGCGCACGGCGGCGCGGGCGCGGATCAGGCGCAACATGTGCTCACTCGGCTGCAGGATCACGCGCTGGTCCTGCCCGTTTGTGGCATAGACGATCTGCACGCTGGAAAGCCGCCGTGTGCGCAGCGTAAAGCGCCGCGTGCGCAGGCGGCACTTCTTTTCCACCACGCCTATGCTCTTTATGTCCGTGACTTCGAGCGCAAACAGCGGCTTTTCCCGGCCGCCGATCAGGCGCACCACGATGAATTCGCTGTCCAGCAGCTCATAGCGGTACTCCACAATGCGGTTCATCAGTATGCTGAAGGCCCAGACGACCAGCGCCGCCACCGCGAGAAAATCCACCCACGGCAGGCCCAGGCTGCTGAGGATCCAGGAGAGTATGCTGATCAAAAACACACCCAGCACGATCGCGCCGATGTAGAGCGCGTTCTCCAGCTTCGTGCCGGACGGGTATTTCACCACTTCCTGGTACACGGGAAACCCTCCCTCGTTTCATTAGACATACAGCCCCGTCTGTTCGACGAGGCTGCATGCAATATGGAATCCGGCGATGATCTATCCTCCCGGGCCGTGTCCAGCCAGGTACTTTCGACGCTGAAGGGCTTAACTGCTGTGTTCGGGATGGGTACAGGTGGATCCCCTTCGCCATTATCACCGGAAATGGT
>CALWKN010000280.1 GCA_944381265.1 uncultured Clostridia bacterium | reverse complement strand
CCGCCAGAGCCATTGCCCTGGGGGGCGGGAGGGGTTGTCTGGTTCTCGTCAGGGTCATTGACCTGGGTGGCGGGGGGAGTGGTTTCCTCTACCTTAGTGGCAGAGAGAACGAGATTCACATCGCCATTGATCTTATCTGCCGGAACCGTTAGAGTGTATTTGCCAGTGGCATCGGGCTCGGATAGCGTTAGATCGGTAACGGTGTTCTCTCCAATTTTGAGCGTAAAGCTCGGGTCGGTATAGCCTTCCTTCAACGTAAAAGTAAAGATGAGATTCCCTTCAGTCCAGGTACCATTCGTTACATTTTGCGTCGGGTTGGCAATGCCATCGTTGAATTGTACGTTTACCTTAAAAGATGCGGCGGTACCACCATTTGGATCTGGATTGGTACCTCCATCTCCCCCGTCCGCCAGCGCGGTGGGGAACAGTGTCAGTGTGAGGATGAGCGCCAGCCAGATGGCCAGCAGGGTTCTTGCTTTCTTCATGGTCGATACCTCCTTCTATCCCTTAGACGAGTTGCAGTGCGGGTCGGTTCCAGTTTTGCAAAAATCTTCTGTAACAATTTTTGCCAGGGAATGCCGGAACTTCGGCCCGTTCCTGAAACAAATCTGATACAAAATCGAAACAAATACGGAGGCGAAATTTTGATGCGCATTTTTGTGCTGATGGAGAACACGGCGCGGCCGGGGAGCGGCTGCGCCTCGGAGCACGGTCTGAGCCTGCTGCTGGAGTACGAGGGGCACAGGCTGCTGTTTGACACGGGGGCAAGCCCGCTGTTTCTGCGCAACGCATCGCTTCTGGGCGTGGACGCGGAGCGCGTGGAGGCGGCAGCGCTCTCGCACGGGCACTACGACCACGGCGGCGGGCTGCCGGCGTACCTGATGCGGGGCGAGGCGCCGGTCTATGTGCAGGCGGCGGCGTTTGTGCGGCGGGGCTCGCTGCGGCAAAATGGGGAGATGGCGGAGATCGGCCTGGACCCGGGGCTGCGGGACGCGCCGCGGCTGCGGCTCCTTGCGGGCAATCGGGAGATCCTGCCGGGGGCGCTGCTGTTTGCGGACGTCGGGCGCGAGATGCCGCTGCCGGCGGCCAACGCCGTGCTGTTCCGGGAGGAGGGCGGGGCGCTCGTGCCGGACGATTTCCGCGACGAGCAGCACCTGCTGCTGCGGGCGGAGGGCAAGGCGGTGCTGGTGACGGGCTGCGCGCACCGGGGGATCGGGAACATCGTGCGCCGGGCGCGGGAGCTGGCGGGGCGGGAGCTGACGGCGGTGGTCGGCGGGTTCCACCTCTCGAACCCGCGCACGGGCAAGTGCGAGCCGGAGGAGACGATGCGGGCGGTGCTGGCCTGCCTGCGGGAAGGGGAGACGCGCTGCTACACGGGCCACTGCACCGGGCAGGCGGCGATGGCGCATCTTGCCGCGGCGCTGCCGGGGCGGGTGTTCCCGCTGCAGGCGGGCAGCGTGATCGAGATCTAAAAAAACGGCGCGCTTCCCAAGAGACGGGAAGCGCGCCGGAATTTCTTTATTTGGTCCCCCGCTTCTTGCCCTTGAGGAAGGGGGAGAGCTTCTTGTAGACGAGGAAGGTGATGACGACGGAGAGCAGGCCCTTGATGAATGTGAAGGGCATGTTGAACCAGAGGAGCGCCTGCCAGAGGTTTTCGACGTTGGGGTTTATGGCCTGATACATGGAGAGTATGGTGTCCATGGGCATGAAGGCCGTGTAGACCGGGTAGACGACGAAGTAGTTGGTGAAGACGGAGATGACGGCCATGGCGGCGGCGCCGCAGAGGGAGCCGACGAGCGCGCCCTTGCGCTCGCCCATGTACTTGTAGAACATGCCGGCGACAAAGACGAAGACCGCGCCCAGGAGGAAGTTGGACAATTCGCCCACGCCCCCGGTGGTGGAGAAAAAGAGGTTGACCAGGTTCTTGATCAGGCACACGGCGACGCCGCTTATCGGCCCGAGGGCAAAGGAGGCGATCAGCGCCGGGAGCTCGGACAGATCGAGCTTGATGAAGCTGGGCATGAGCGGCACGTTCACGCTGATGAACATCAGCACGGAGGCCACCGCGCCGAGCATGGCGGTCATGGTGAGTTTGCGGACGTTGAAGCGCTGGGTTTTTTCCGACACAAAGGACCTCTTTTAAGATATGAGGGGATTTGAAGGCGCGCGTATTCGGTTGTGAAGATTCCTCCTGCGTTGCACTTCATCATATCTTCTTTCATCCGGACTGTCACCGTCGGCTCAGGAATGGGACCTGATCAGCGTTCCCTTTTTGGGGGGAGCGCGCGCGGGCTTTCACCGCCGATTGGGAATTGCACCCTACCCTGAAGATCGATTCAGTACCTCTATTATAGCGCGATTTTTTTCGAATGCAAGAGGCAATTTTCCGCGCTTGACGAAGGGCGGCGCGGCAGGTACACTTAAAAAAGCGAAAAACGCACAGGAGGAGGCGCAGACGGTATGCGCACAAGGATAGACCTTAAGACAGGACAGATCGAGGACGCGGCGGTTTCCTTCCGGCGGATCGGGGACCTTGTCGGGGTGTTTGCGGACGAGGAAGCGCGCGCAGCGATGCCGCAGGACGCGATCGTGTACCGCGTGGAGACGCATCAGGCGGAGAAGGAGGGCACGCCGGGCGGGCTGCTGTTCGGCACGAGCTTCGTCTACCCGGGCAAGGTCGGGGACGAGTACTTCATGACCAAGGGGCATTTTCACGCCCGGCGCGACACGGCGGAGTATTACTTCTGCATCGCCGGCAAGGGGGCGCTGATCCTGATGGACGAAAGCGGCAAGTGCTGGGCGGAGGAGATGGAGCCGGGCACGCTGCACTACATACCGCGCTCCGTGGCGCACAGGCTGGCCAACACCGGGGAGGAGATCCTGGCGGTCGGCTGCTGCTGGGGCGCGGACATCGGGCACGACTATGCGACCATCGCGCGGGAGGGCTTTGCCAAGCGCCTGCGCGAGGTGGACGGCGCGCCAAAGCTCGTGTAAGGAGGCAGCGCGATGAGCACATATGAGAAATTTCCCACGGTAGAGGTGGGGCTGCCGATGTTCTCCGGCTACGAGGCGGTGGCAAAGGAGCTGAAGGCGGCGCTTTCCGGCAAGAAGAAGGCGCTGCTGGCGGTGGACGGCTATCCGGGCACGCGCTTTGACGAGATCGTGGCGGGGCTGATGGAGGAGATGTTCTTCTCCCGCGTGCTGGACGCGCACGAGGCCAACCGCAGCGACGAGGAGATCGAGGCGATGCTGGCGCGCAACATCACGGAGGACCGGGTGTTCGGCGTGCTCTCCTGCCACGATCTGCCGGAGTT
>CALWKN010000279.1 GCA_944381265.1 uncultured Clostridia bacterium | reverse complement strand
CGAGGGCGACTACATGGTGGAGCTGGTGCTGACCGCCTTTGGCGACACGGGCATCGACGCGCTGCTCGCCCTCTTTGCCGAAGCCGCCTGATTTTGTCTACGCACAAAAAGGGTCCCTGCTCATATGGACAGGGACCCTTTTTGTGTTTGCCGCGCGCTCAGCTCTTGAGCGCGGGCGTGTTTTTCTTGCGGCGCAGCTCCACGCACACGCCGAGTATCCGCACCGGCAGCGCGCACACCTGCTCCGCACTGTAGAAGGCCGGCGCGGCCCCGGCGTTGAGCGTCAGGAGCAGTAGTCCTTCCGGCAGGCGCCAGACGCGGCGCAATACCGCCTCCTCCCCGCCAACGCTCACCAGCGCGTCCTCACCGCTGCGCGCGTCGTCCTGCCGCCGCGCGATCACGATGTCCCCGGCAAGATACTCCGGATACATGGCGCTGTCGGGCACGCGCAGGCCGAAATACGCCGCCGCGCCGCCGCAGCGGAAGTCCTCATAGCCGATCACCTCGCCAAAGGCCGCCTCCGACGCGCCCGCCCGCAGCGCCGCGTACACCGGCACGCGCGCGCCGCTCTCTTCCGCCGCGCCGGGAGGCTCCTCCTCCCCCAGCAGCTCGTCCACCGAGACGCCGAAGAACACTGCCAGCTTGACCAGCGTGCGGTAGTTCGGCTCGCGCCGCCCCGTCTCCCACATGCCGATCGTGCCGGTGGCGACGTGGAATCTCTTCGCAAACTCCGACTGCGTCAGCCCCGCCGCCTTCCTGTGCCGTTTGATTTGATCCGCCAGCACCCGCATCACTCCTTGTGAGAAGATTATCACGAATCGTGAAGTCGTTCAATGAATACTCACAATTCGTTAAAAAATACTTGACTTTTTTTGTTGAAAACTTTACAATGCTCACATACAGTGAGGAGCGTGAGAGATATGAAGGAGGCGATTCGGCGCCATCGTGAGGCGAGAGGACTGACACAGGGGCAGCTGGCCCGGGCGATGGGCTATCACAGCCAATCCATCGTCGCGATGTGGGAATCCGGCGAGCGCAAGCCCCCGAGCGACAAGCTCCCGCGCCTGGCGCGCGTGCTCGGCTGCCGGATTGAGGACCTGTTCGCCGCGCAAGGGCGAGGAGACTGAATTTACGAAGGTAAAAGGGACCGACACAGAACCAAACAAACACACAACACAAACAAAACAAAAAAGACACACAAGGAGGGTGAGTTCCGCACATGACCGCAAAACCCGCGGCGATCGCTGTGCGCAAGCGCGCCGGTCTGCCGGACAAGTACAAGCTGTTTCTTATGGCGCTTCCCTTTCTGCTGCTGGTGCTGGTGTTCAGCTACGGGCCGCTGTTCGGCTGGTCCTACGCGTTTTTTGACTACCGGCCGGGCATACCGCTGACGAGTGAGAATTTCGTGGGCCTAAAGTGGTTCGCCACGCTCTTCTCCAGCCCGGTGCAGCGCGCGGAGGTGGTGCGGGTGATGACCAACACCATCGCCATGAGCCTGCTCAACATCGCCTGCTCGGTGCTGCCGGTGGCCTTTGCCGTGTTCCTCAACGAGGTGCGCGTGCCCTGGTACAAGAAGAGCGTGCAGGTATTGACTACGCTCCCCAACTTCATCTCCTGGGTGCTGGTCTACTCCTTCGCCTACGCGCTGTTCAACACCAACAACGGCTTCCTCAACCAGCTGCTCATCCGCCTGGGGCTGCAGGATCGGCCGATCAATTTCCTGGCCGACCCGGACCACATCTGGCTGAAGATGTGCCTTTGGAACGTGTGGAAGACGCTGGGCTGGTCCTCGATCATGTACCTTGCGGCCATATCCGGCATCGACCAGACGCTTTACGAGGCGGCCAAGATCGACGGCGCCGGGCGCTTCCAGATCATGTGGCACATCACGGTGCCGGGGATACTGGAGACGTACTTCGTGCTGCTGCTCTTGTCCATCGCCAACTTCATCTCCAACGGCATGGAGCAGTACTTCGTCTTCCAGAACGCGATGAACCGCAACCGCATCGAGGTGCTGGATCTCTACGTCTACAACATCGGCCTTGGCGGCGGCAGCTTCTCCTACGCAACGGCGGTGAGCATACTGAAGTCCATCGTCAGCCTTACGCTGCTGTTCGTGGCCAACAACCTCTCGCGCCTGGTGCGCGGCAACACGATCCTCTAAGGGAAAGGAGCGCAGCGATATGACGCAGCCAAAGCTCTCTGTCAAGACCTCTACCGCCATCCGCCGCTCCCCGGGGGACGTGGCCTTCAACACGCTCAACTACCTCTTCTTTGGCATATTCACGCTTCTATGCGTGTTCCCGTTCTACTACCTGTTCATCAACACCATCTCCGACAACCAGGCCTCCAGCCTGGGCGACGTCATGTTCTACCCGGTGGGCGTGCACTTCAACAACTACGTCGAGGTGCTCAAGATCCGCGGCATCGGCCGGGCGGCGCTGCTGAGCGTGGGGCGCACGGTGATCGGCACGTCGCTGATGGTGCTGGCCAGCGCGGCCTGCGGCTATCTGTTCACCAAGGAAAAGATGTGGATGCGCAAGTTCTGGTACCGTTTCATCGTGGTGACGATGTACTTTAACGCCGGCATCATCCCCTGGTACCTGACGATGAACGCGCTGCACCTGACGAATAACTTCCTGGCCTATATTTTGCCCTCTATCGTAAGTCCTTACAATATCATACTGGTTAAGACCTTTGTGGAATCGGTGCCGGCCTCTTTGGAGGAGAGCGCGCAGCTGGACGGCGCGGGCTACGGCACGATCCTTGTGCACATCATCATCCCGCTGATCCAGCCGATCCTTGCCACCATCGCCATATTCGGCGCGGTGAGCCAGTGGAACGCCTTTACGGACACGCTGTTCCTTATGTCGGACGCGGACTACTTCACGCTGCAGTTCCTGCTCTACCGCTACCTCAACGAGGCGGCCTCCCTGGCGGCGCTGCTCAAGTCCGACCCGCGGCTGATGTCCACGCTGGACATCGCCCACATGCAGACCCCGGAGTCCGTGCGCATGACGGTCTCCATGGTGGTCGTGCTGCCCATACTCTTTGTCTATCCCTTCTTCCAGCGCTACTTCGTGCAGGGCATCATGATCGGCGCTGTGAAGGGGTAGGAAATACACAAAAATAAAGACCAGAAGGAGGAACCCAACGTGAAACGAATCTCTGCCCTGATCCTCGCGCTGCTTCTCGCTCTGACGCTGCTGGGCTGCGCGCCCGCCGCGGAAGAACCCTCTGCCTCCTCCCCGGACGCTTCGCCCGACGCCGCAGCGGGCGAGGACGCACAGCCCGCACAGGACGGCGGCCTCAACATGGATGAGCTCTACACCGTAGAGGTCTTCTCCATGACCGCCAACTACGCCGGCATCCAGCCCGGCTGGTTCGGCAAGATCCTCAAGGACAAGTTCAACATGGAGCACAACATCGTCGCCACGAACCTGGAGGGCGGCGACAGCAAGCTGGCCACGCTGATGGCCTCCGGCGACATGGGCGACCTGGTCATCTTCGGCGACAACTCCGTGGATACCATCAAGAACGCCATCGACGCCGGGCTCCTGCTCGACTGGCAGGACAACGGCCTGCTTGAGACCTACGGCCAGACGTTCCTCACCGAGTTCCCCGAGGCGCTGGAGTACAACAAGGCGATGTTCGGCGGCGGCGAGCACATCTACGGCATCGGCTACAACGTCTCCTACGACGACGAAGGCCCCAACGAGGGCATCGACATGATCTGGGGCCCCTACATCCGCTGGGACCTCTACGAGCAGCTCGGCTGCCCGGAGGTCGAGTCCCTGGAGGACTTCCTGCCGATCTTAAAGCAGATGCAGGAGCTCTGCCCCACCTCCGACACCGGCAAGCCCACCTACGGCTTCTCGATGTGGTCTGACTGGGACAACACGCACATGATGTTCGCCAAGCAGTACGGCGCCATGCTCGGCTACAACGACGGCGACACCGGCAACCTGCTCTTCATCCACGGCGAGGAGCCCAAGTACGAGTCGTTCCTGGAGGACGGCGGCATGTACTACCGGTCCCTGAAGCTCCTCTTTGACGCCAACCAGATGGGCCTGGTGGACCCGGACTCCATCTCCCAGAAGAACGCCGACGTCACCGCCAAGATCCAGGACGGCCAGGTGCTCTTCAGCTACTTCAGCTGGGTCACCGGCTACAACACGCCCGAGCACACCGACCAAGGCAAGGGCATGTACATGGTCCCCTTTAAGAATGAGAAGGTCTACTCCTACAGCCAGTCCACCTACGGCGGCATCCGCACCACCTGCATCGGCTCCAAGGCCAAGGATCCGGCCCGCCTGATGGACTTCCTCAACTGGGTCTACTCGGACGAGGGCACCATGGTCTACAACAACGGCCCCGAGGGCATGGCCTGGGTCTACGGCGACGACGGCCAGCCGGAACTGACGGAGCTGGGCGTGGAGATCTACAACAACTCCATGACCGAGATCCCCGAGGAGTGGGGCGGCGGCGCCTACAGCGACGGCTCTCCCAAGTTCAGCCCCGGCACCGTGACCAACACCACCGTCTCCAAGGTCTCCGGCGTGCCCTTCCTCAACCAGCTGTGGCCCAGCGTCCTGGAGATGGACTCCAACCCCGTGCTCAACGACTGGCGCGAGCACTTCGGCGTCACCACCCCGCGCGAGTACTTTGAGCAGAACGACATGCTCTCCATCTACAAGGTCCCCTTCCTGCCCGACGGCGCCCGCGTCATGAGCCAGGACCTCGAGCAGAAGAAGAGCACCATCGGCCAGGTCGTGCAGGAGTACTCCTGGCGCATGGTCTTTGCCGCGGACGAGGCCGAGTTTGAGGCCCTGTGGCAGGAGATGACCGACAAGGCCGACGGCCTGGGCTACCAGGAGCTGCTGGCCTGGACCATCGAGGGCGCGGAGGAAGAGTTCGCCGCCCGCGAGAACCCCCTTCCCTAAACCACACCCTTGTGTTAAAATGTAAGTGATCCCGCTCGCCGCTCTTCCTCACCCATCCGGCGCGGAAGGGCGGCGAAAAATATAGAAAGAGAACGGAGGACATACGGGAATGGCCATTATCGACATCCAGAACGG
>CALWKN010000278.1 GCA_944381265.1 uncultured Clostridia bacterium | reverse complement strand
GCGCAGGTGGCTCAGGCGCTCCGGCGTGAGCAGGAACTCGCAGTCCGCCCGCATCGGCGCGCGGCCGTACTTGCGGCAGATGGCGTGCAGCAGCGCGGCGTTGTCGGCGTTGATGTGCAGGTAGGCGCCGGGGGTCAGGCGCGGGTCCCAGCGGGCGAAGACCTCGGCCAGGCGCTCCTCCGTCACCGCCGACTCCAGCGAGAGGAAGATGTGCGTGCGCCCGCCCGCGGTGTAGTGCGCCACCAGCCCGGATTCCACCGGGATGCGCACCGCGCCCGAGCGGGCGCAGGCGTGCTCCGCCCGGCGGCTGATGGCCCGCAGGCGCCGCGTCTGCGCGTCCTGCTCGTCCCGCCGCCGCGAAGAGAACTGCAGCGGCGTGCAGCCGAACTGCTCGCGGAAGAGGTGGTAAAAGTGGCTGAGATTGTGGAACCCCGCCCGCTCCGCCGCCTCCGCCGGGGCCAGCTCCCGCTCCGCCAGCAGCGACGCGGCAAAGCTCAGGCGCTTCTGGTTGATGTAGGCCGTGGGCGTGGTGTGCACATAGCGCCGGAAGGAGCGCGTCAAGTGCTCCTGCGTGTAGGGCGTCAGCTGCAGCAGCGCCGGCAGCCCCCGGGTAAAGCAGTCCGGCTCGTCCAGCTTCTGCAGCAGCTCCGTCAGCCACGGCGGCATCACCGGGGCGCGCTCCATCTCCGCGCTGCGCAAGAGCAGCAGCAGCACCTCCGGGATCAGCGCGCAGAAGCTGCGCCGCCGCTCCGTCCCCGGGCTAAGGCGCGAAAGGTCCAGGAACTTGCGCCGCATCTCCTCGTGCTGGGCGCCGGACAGGCGCACCGCCGGCGGCAGGCGCGGCCGGTCGAACACCTCCGGCGCTATGCGCAGCCAGCGGAAGGCCGACAGCGCCAGCGGTTTTGCGATGTTGACGTTGACGAACTCGAACTCGTCCCGGTTGAGCGCCTTGTAGCAATGGGCGTCGTCCGGGCGCATGAACACCAGCGACCCCTCCGAGACCACCTGGGAAGCGTCGCCCGTCTCGTGCAGCGCCTGGCCGCCGAGGACGTAGAACACCTCGTAAAACTCGTGACAGTGCAGGCCGTAGGTCTCCGAGACGCGAAACTGGTGCAGCAGCACCAGATCGTCATTGGGCGTGTCGGGCACAAAGGCCAGGCGCTTGCAGTCCATGTGCATTCTCTCCTCTCTGATAAAGTCAATATATCATAAGAGACGGCGGGTGCGCAAGCGGGTTTTGGCATCGGCTGTCGGGCTTTGGCGGGAGGCATTGCGCGCAAAGCTGCGGCGCTTTATAGTGAGAGGCAGGAAAGGCGGAGATTTCCCGGAAAAAGGAGGGGATCGAGTTGGGGGAGGCCATCGTCGTCACCTCCGGCAAGGGAGGCGTGGGCAAGACCACGGCGACGCTCAACATCGGCGCGGCGCTGGCGCTCAAGGGCGCGCACGTGCTGCTGGTGGATACGGACATAGGGCTGAGGAACCTGGACGTGGTCATGGGCCTGGAGGACAAGATCGTCTACGACCTGGTGGACGTGGTGGAGGGCAAGTGCCGTTTAAGGCAGGCGTTGGTGGAGGACCCGCGCTTCTACGGGCGGCTGCACCTCCTGCCCGCGGCGCAGACGCGCGACAAGGACGTGGTGAGCGAGGCGCAGATGCGCGCGCTCGTCGAGGAGCTCAAGCAGGGGGCGGACTTTGTGCTCATCGACTGCCCGGCGGGCATCGAGCAGGGCTTCCGCAACGCGGTGGCCGGGGCGGACCGCGCCATCGTCGTCACCATGCCGGAGGTCTCGGCCGTGCGCGACGCGGACCGCGTCATCGGCATACTGCGCGGCAGCGACCTGCCCGATCCGCTGCTGCTGATCAACCGCGTGCGGGCGCAGATGGTGCGGCGCGGGGACATGATGAGCACGGCGGACATGCTGGAGGTGCTCGGGTGCGAGCTGCTGGGCGTCATTCCGGACGAGGAGACGGTGATCCGCGCCGGGAACCTGGGCGAGCCGGTGGCGCGGGGCGCCTCGCGCGTGGCCGCGGCCTACCGCAACATCGCATCGCGCCTGCTGGGGGAGGAGGTGCCCTTCCAGGAGCTCGGGCGCGAGGGCTTCTTCCGCCGCCTGTGGCTGAAGCTGGGATAGAGGGAGAATACGGAGAGGAGGGGAGAAAAATGCTCGGCAGGGAAAAGAGCAAGGACATCGCCGCCAGCCGGTTAAAGAGCGTTCTGCGCGAGGACCGCACGACCGTAAGCGCCCGCGACATCGCCTTGATGCAGCTGGACGTGCTGGCGGCGCTGTCCGGATACCTGGAGATGGAGCGCGACGAGGCGGAGACCGCCATCGCCCGCGACCGCCTCACCGGCAAGACGCTGCTGGAGTTCAGCGTGCCCGTGCGCGCCGTCAAGCGCCGCCGCTGAAGGGCGCATAATACGAAATTTACAATATCGCCAAAATTGTTTGCAATTCTTCCCAGGATGTTGTATAATAGATTTCAGGAACCAACGAAGCGTTAAGGGGGTCTGAAAATGAAGTTGATTATCGCAATCGTCCAGGATGAGGACGCGGCCCGCCTGGTCAGCAACCTGATGAACGAGGGCTACAGTGTGACCAAGCTGGCGACTACCGGCGGCTTCCTGCGCGCGGGCAACACCACGCTGTTGCTTGGCGTGGATGAGGAGAAGTTCCAGGGCGCGATGAACGTCATCGAGAAGGTCTGCAAGAGCCGCAAGCAGATCGCGACCTCGCCTTCCCCGGTGGCGGGCACCACGGGCGTCTACGTGCCCTACCCCATCGAGGTCATGGTGGGCGGCGCCACGGTGTTCGTCCTCAACGTGGAGCAGTTCATCAAGCTCTAAGAGATGGCGCGAAACCTTAGACAGATCTATGGACAACCGGGCGTGCTGGCGGAGCTTACGCGCTCCTTTCAGGCAGGCTCGGTTGTCCATGCCTTTTTGATCCACGGAGACGAGGGCTGCGGCAAAAAGACGCTGGCAGAGACGCTCTCTTTGGCCCTGCACTGCGTATCGCAGGGCGAGCGCCCCTGCATGGTCTGCGGCCCCTGCCGGCGCATGCTGGCCCATGCGCACCCGGACCACGTGGAACTGCGCCCCGAGGGCCAGGTGCTGCGGGTGGACGCCGTGCGCGCCCTCATCGACGGGCTTTCGGAAAAGCCCTACGAGGGCGGAAAGCGCACCGTCGTCATCCACGAAGCGGAAAAGATGAACGACAACGCGCAGAACGCCTTTTTAAAGACGCTGGAGGAGCCGGACGGACAGACCGTGTTCTTCCTGCTCACCGCGCACCCGGAGGCGCTGCTGCCCACGATCCGCTCGCGCTGCCGCCCCGTATTCATGCCGCGCCTAAGCGAAGAGACGATCGAAAAGGACCTGCGCCTGCGCGGCGCGGAGGAGGGGCGGGCGGCCTACGCCGCGCGCCTGAGCGAGGGGGTGCTGGGCCGCGCCATCGCCCTGCTGGACGAGAGCCACCCCTACTTCCGCTGCCGGGACGAGGCCGTGGCGCTGCTTTCGCGCGTGCGGGAGACGGCGGACATCCCCGGCGCGGCGATGGCCTGGGAGGAGAGGCGCAAGGCGGAGGACAGCCTGCCCTTCCTGGACGCCATGGAGGCGGTGCTGCGGGACGTGCTGCGCGTGCAGGCGGGGCTCGCGCCCTTTGACGCGCAGATCGGCGCGCGCCTAGAGGAATTTGCCCGGCGCTTTACAATCGAGGGCGTTGCCTGTATGATGGAAGAGACGGCGGCGGTCCGCAAGCGCGTCAGCGCCCATGTGCAGTGGCGCTCGGCGGCGGAACCCCTGCTCAGAAAAATCGTGGAGGGCGCAAAGCAATGACAACCGTGATCGGCGTTTCGTTTAAGCGCGCCGGGAAGATGTATTATTTTGACCCTGGCGACCTGGAGCTGCACGCCGGCGACCAGGTCGTGGTGGAGACCGCGCGCGGCATGGAGTGCGGCGACGTCGTCACCGAGCGGCGGGAGGTGGCCGACGAGGAGGTCGTCCAGCCCCTGAAGCCCGTGCTGCGCGTGATGACCGAGGACGACCACAAGCGCGTGGCCCAGAACGCCCGCAGGGAGATGGAGGCCTTCAAGGTCGGCCAGCAGCGCATCGTGCACCACAAGCTGGAGATGAAGCTGGTGGACGTGGAGTACACGTTCGACCTAAACAAGATCATCTTCTACTTTACCGCCAACGGCCGCATCGATTTTCGCGAACTGGTAAAGGACCTGGCCTCGATCTTTAAGACGCGCATAGAGCTGCGGCAGATCGGCGTGCGCGACGAGGCCAAGATGCTGGGCGGCCTGGGCTCCTGCGGCCGGCCCATTTGCTGCCGCACGTTCCTGGGCGATTTTCAGCCCGTCTCCATCAAGATGGCCAAGGAGCAGAACCTGCTGCTCAACCCCACCAAGATCTCCGGCCTGTGCGGCCGCCTCATGTGCTGCCTGAAGTACGAGCAGGAGACGTATGAGGAGGCGTACCGCCGGGCCCCGCGCGTGGGCAAGGAGGTCCTGACCCCGGACGGCCGCGGCGTGCTGACGGAGGTCTCCGTGGTGCGGGAAAAGGCGCGCGTGCGCTTCATCGGCAAGGACGGCGCGCCGGAGATGCGCGACTACGAATTCGAGCAGGTGCAGCTGGCGCCCAAGGAGCCCGCACCGCAGGAGGGCGGGGAGGCGGCCCCGCAGCAGGCGCCCGCCCCGGCGCAGCCGGAGCAGGCGCGCCCGGCCAAGCCGCCGCGCCCGCCCCGCCGGAAGGCGCAGCCCGCGGCGGAAGGCGCGCAGGAGGGCGCTGCCGGGGGAGAGGCCCCTGCTCGCCCGCCCCGGCCCCCGCGGCCGCCAAAATCCCGCGGCGAGCGCCCGGCGCAAAAGGGCGGCGAGAACCGCCAGAAAGAGGGCGGGGAGAACCGCCGCCCCCCGCGCCGCGGGCAGAACCGCGGCGCGAACGCCAACGGCGGCGTGCGCACGCTGCCCAAGGACCAGCGGCCCAAGGTCGAGTGAGCTTTGGACGCCCGGGGGAAAAATGTTTGCACAATTCACGGAAATTGTGCTTGCGTCTTGCCCCCTGGAATGATAGAATAAACCCGTAGACAGGGTCTACGAATGAGGGCATGGAGGTGAAACAACATGGCATTCAAGATTACCGACGAGTGCAGCAGCTGCGGCGCCTGCGCGGCCGAGTGCCCCGTGAACGCGATCTCCGAGGGCGACGGCAAGTACGTCATCGACGCGGATACCTGCATCAGCTGCGGCGCCTGCGCCGGCACCTGCCCGGTGGGCGCTCCTGTCGAGGAGTAAAAAATGGAAACGAAAAAACGCCGCTCGCGGCGTTTTTTCAATACGGGCGGAAGGCCCCAAAAGCGCGCGGGACGGGTCCCGCGCTCAGACTGTCGAAAAAGTAGGGCTGTTCGCTTGGGGATGCATGAAGGGGCAACTGCGTCCCCGTGCGCTTTGCGCCCGGGGATTCCGGCCTGCGGTGCCCCTTCGGGGCGTCCTCGGCCTCCAGGTTCGCTTCGCTCACCCTTGGCAGCCCCTTCATCTTCAATCCGCAGCGGCGGCGTGTACGCCGCGAGGAACGGTTCCGTAGGAAC
>CALWKN010000277.1 GCA_944381265.1 uncultured Clostridia bacterium | reverse complement strand
CTCCATGAATTCCTCGCCGGTGATGGTTTCCTTTTCGTAGAGGAACTTGGCGAGCTGATGCAGGCGGGGCATGTTTTCGCGCAGGAGGTTCTGCGCCTTTTCGTACTGCCGGCGCACGAGCTCGATGACCCTGCGGTCGATCTCCGCCGCGGTCTCCGGCGAGCAGGCGAGGGACGCGTCCCCGCCGAGGTAGAGGTTGCTCTGCGTCTGCAGGGCGACCATGCCGAACTCCTCGCTCATGCCGTACGGCGCAAGAATCGCACAGGAGAGATTTATCGCCTGCTCGATGTCGTAGGAGGCGCCGGTGGTGACGGAGTGGAAGATCAGGTCCTCCGCCACGCGGCCGCCGGTGAGCGTAGAGATGCGGTTCTCCAGTTCCTCCTTGCTCATGAGGTAGTGGTCGCCTTCGTCCACCTGCATGGTGTAGCCCAGCGCGCCCGAGGTGCGCGGGATGATGGTGATCTTGTGCACGGGGGCGGAGTGGCTCTGCAGCGCCGCCACCAGCGCGTGGCCCGTCTCGTGGTAGGAGACGATGAGCTTCTCCTTGTCGGAGAGGATCTTGTTCTTCTTCTGGTAGCCGGCGATGACCACCTCGACGCTCTCCTCCATGTCGCTCTGAATGACCTCGCTGCGGCCCTGGCGCACGGCGCGCAGCGCCGCCTCGTTGACGATGTTGGCCAGCTCCGCGCCGGAAGCGCCGGCCGCGGCGCGGGCGATGGCGGAGAAGTCCAGGTTCTGCGCGTGGCGGATCTTGGCGGCGTGCACGCGCAGTATGTCCTCGCGGCCCTTTAAGTCCGGCAGCTCCACGGGCACGCGGCGGTCGAAGCGCCCGGGGCGCAGCAGCGCCGGATCCAGGCTCTCCGGCCGGTTGGTGGCGGCCAGTATGATGACGCCCTTTGTAGAGTCAAAGCCGTCCATCTCGGTCAGGAGCTGGTTGAGCGTCTGCTCGCGCTCGTCGTTGCCGCCGATGCCGGAGGCGCCGTCGCGCTTCTTGCCGATGGTGTCGATCTCATCGATGAACACGATGCAGGGCGCCTTTTCCGCCGCCTGCTTGAACAGATCGCGCACCTTGGCCGCGCCCATGCCGACGAACATCTCCACGAACTCCGAGCCGGAGATGGAGAAGAAGGGGACATTGGCCTCGCCCGCCACGGCCTTGGCCAGCAGCGTCTTGCCCGTGCCCGGCGGGCCGACCAGCAGCGCGCCCTTGGGGAGCTTGGCGCCGATGGCGTTGTACTTCTGCGGGTTGTGCAGGAAGTCCACGATCTCCGAGAGGATCTCCTTGGCCTCGTCCTCGCCGGCGACGTCGGCGAACTTGATGCCCGTGGTCGAGGGCACGTAGACCTTGGCGTTGCTCTTGCCAAAGGTCATCGCCTGGCCGCCCAGGCCGCCGGTGCCCATCTTCTTAAACAGCGCCCGCGTCAGCAGCTGGCCGATGAGGATCATCACCGCAAAGGGCAGCAGCCAGGTAAGAAGGAAGGACATGAGCGGCGACATTTCCTCCACCACGACCTGGCCGTACTCCAGGCCGTAGGCGCTTCGCGCCTCCTCCAGGCGGTCGACCAGCTCCGGGTCGTCCATGCGCCCGGTCTCATAGATGGCGGGGCGCTCGGCGTTGTCGGCAAAGAGGATCACGTCCTGCTCCACCTGCACTTCCTGCACCTTGCCTTCGCGCAGCATCTGCAGGAACTCCGAGTAGTTGACGCTGTGGATCTTGGGCTGGCTGATGGAAGGGAACAGGAAGACGTTCAGCAGCAGCAGCACGACCAGCGCCAGCACATAGTAAAAGATCAGCGGTTTTTTCGGCGTCTTGACTTCTTTCAAACGGGTTCACTCCTTTTCCCCGGAAAACGCGGCCGGGTCTTTCTGAATGTAGGTGACGCGGGGCATCGTGCACAGCAGCACGTCGTCCAGCGCGATGCGGCGGATGTCGATCTTGTCGTTGCGCCCCTTGGCGGTGAAGATCGCGCCGTCCGGCGCGATCCCCAGCATGCAGGGCTCCACGGAGATGACGCGGTCGATCTCCTCCAGTATGCTGTAGAACTCGGCGGTGAGCACCGGCTTCTTCCCGGAAAGGCGCGCCTGCTCGGTGCATTCCTTCACCGCCCGACGCGCCTCGTCCGTGGCGCCGGGGGCGGCCACGGCCAGGAGCAGCGGCGCGTGCAGGCGCACGGCCTCTTCCTCCGCCGCGCCGGAGAGGATGCGCTCCGGCGTCTCGTACTTCTCCCACAGGCCGTACAGACAGCCCGCTTCCCGCAGGCGCGCGGCGCTTTTCTCCGTCTCCGGCGCGCCCGCGGGCAGCAGGAAGAGCGCGTTGTCCAGCGTCTCAACGTTCACGCGCGGCAGCCTGCCGTCCGGCAGGAAGAGGAAGAAGGCGCTGTTCCTGTGGCGATAGTACACCGCGCACAGGGCCTCCGTCTGCTGCAGTTCCCCGGCAAAGACCTGGTAGCTGTAGATGCCCAGGCGCTCGCCCTGGCCGATCAGATCGTCCGCGTCGTAGGCGACGTCCCGCGTCTGGTCCAGCACCAGGCACCAGGGGATGTTGTAGCCCTTCTTCTCCTCGTTTTCGCGGATCAGGGCGGCGCCGTGCGTCCAGCTGTTAAAGCCCACGTTCAGGCCGAAGCGCTCGATGCAGGCGGGGCGCGCGTGCGCGGCCAGGTCCGTCACCAGCGCGTAGTAGGCGCTCTCCGGATCGACCAGCTCCTCCTGCATCTGGCGGAAGATCCGCTTCTGGAAGCGGCCGCGGGAAAAATGCGTGCCCAGGTCCACGAGCTTGCGCGCGCCGCGCCGCGGGTCGCTGCGGATCTCCGCAATGCCCTTTTCAATGGCGGCGCGTATGATCGCCCGCCGAATCTCGGTTCCATCCAAAGCGTAGCCTCTCCTTCCCGCGCGCGATCTGCGCCCTTACTTTTTTATGATATCCCCCTTCTCCCGCTTTCCATAGGGACAAAACGGCAAAAGTGTCCCAAATCGGGACACATCGCGGAATCTGGGTAACTTTTGGGCAGGCGGGCGCATTTGTCCCGTGACAGGGCGCGCCCGCCTCTGTTAGAATGAAGGCAAGTTCTAATGGAAAAGGAGCGTGTATGTCTTGACACCGCACGATCAGAACCTGTCCGATTTACTAAAGGCCCTCGGCGCCGACGAGCGGGCGGGCCTCTCCTCACAGGAAGCGGCCGCGCGCCTTGCCCGGAATGGAGAAAACCGCCTCAAAGAGGGAAAGAAAAAGACCAACCTGCAGCGCTTTGCCGAGCAGTTCAAGGATGTGATGATCCTGATCCTGCTGGGAGCCGCGGCGATCTCCTTTATTGTGGCCTGCTCCACGGGCGAGGCCTCCGAATTCTTTGAGCCGCTGCTGATCGTCGCCATCGTCATAGCCAACGCGGTGATGGGCGTGATGCAGGAGAGCAAAGCGGAAAAGGCGCTGGAGGCGCTGAAAAACCTCTCCGCCCCGCACGCCCGCGCCCTGCGCGACGGCAAGGAGACGATCATAGACGCCGCGAACCTGGTCGTGGGCGACGTCATCCTGCTGGAAGCGGGCGACTTTGTCCCGGCGGACGCGCGCCTGATCGAGTCCTCGTCTCTGAAGTCCGAGGAATCGGCGCTGACCGGCGAATCCGTGCCCTCGGAAAAGGAGGCCGACGCCGTCGTCCCCGCCAACGCCCCGTTGGGCGACCGCCACAACATGGTCTATTCCGGCTGCTCCATCACCTACGGCCGCGCCAAGGCCGTGGTCACCGCCACCGCCATGAACACGGAGATGGGCAAGATCGCCGGTCTCCTCAACTCCAGCGAGGACGGCCAGACCCCGCTGCAGCAGAAGCTGGCCAACATGGGCAAGTACCTGGGGATCGTGGCACTGGCCGCCTGCGCGGTGATCTTCGTCCTGGGGCTGCTGGACGGCATACCGGTGATGGAGATCTTCATGACCGCCGTGTCGCTGGCCGTCTCCGCCATCCCGGAGGGCCTGCCCGCCATCGTCACCATCGTGCTTGCCATCGGCGTGCAGCGCATGGTGAAGAAGAACGCCATCATCCGCCGCCTGCCCGCGGTGGAGACGCTGGGCTCCGCCTCGGTCATCTGCTCGGATAAGACCGGCACGCTCACGCAGAACCGCATGACGCTCACCCATGTCTATGTCGCCGGCGCAAACGGTACGGAGGCCGTCTCAGGCAGCAACTCCGCGCCCGCCCGCCGCCTGCTGCAGTACGCGGCGCTGTGCTGCGACGGCTCGGTGGACTTTACGCCCGAAGGGGAAAAGCACATCGGCGACCCGACGGAGACGGCCATCATCGTGGCCGCGCACAAAAACGGCATGGAGAAGGACGCGCTCAACGCCGCCTCCCCGCGCCTTGCCGAGCTGCCTTTTGACTCCGACCGCAAGCTCATGACCACCGTCAACCGCATCGACGGCAAGATCGTGGTCATCGTAAAGGGCGCCTTTGACGTCATGGAGCGCCTGTGCATAGAGGGCGACCTGGAGAAGGCGCGGCAGATGAACGACGAGATGAGCGGTCAGGCGCTGCGCGTGCTGGCCGTGGGCTACAAGCTGCTCGAGGCAGAGCCGAAGGAAATCACCTCCAGGGCGCTGGAGTGCGATCTTACCTTCCTGGGCCTTGTGGGCATGATCGACCCGCCGCGGCCCGAGGCGCGCGAGGCGGTCAAGCAGTGCCGCCGCGCCGGCATCAAGCCCGTCATGATCACCGGCGACCACGTGGTCACCGCCAGCGCCATCGCCAGGGACCTTGGCATACTTGCCCCGGGCGATGAGGCCGTCACCGGCGCGCAGCTGTCCAAGATGACGGAAAAGGAGCTGGACGCGCACGTCGCCAACATCTCCGTCTACGCCCGCGTCTCCCCGGAGGACAAGATCCGCATCGTCCAGGCCTGGCAGCGCAAGGGCCAGATCGTGGCCATGACCGGCGACGGCGTCAACGACGCGCCCGCGCTCAAGGCGGCGGACATCGGCTGCGCCATGGGCATCACCGGCACGGACGTGGCCAAGGGCGCGGCGGACATGACGCTCACGGACGACAACTTTGCCACCATCGTCGACGCGGTCCGGGAAGGCCGCGGCATCTACGACAACATCAAGAAGGCCGTGGGCTTCCTGCTGGGCACCAACATCGGCGAGATCCTGACCGTGTTCTTCGCCATGATCCTCTGGCGGCAGACGCCGCTGCTCTCCATGCAGCTGCTGTGGATCAATCTGGTGACCGACTCCCTGCCCGCCATCGCCATCGGCATGGAGCCGGTGGAGCGCAACGTCATGGACCGCAGCCCCAAGCCCAAGGACGAGAGCATCTTCGCCAACGGCATGGGCGTGCGCATCGGGCTGCAGGGC
>CALWKN010000276.1 GCA_944381265.1 uncultured Clostridia bacterium | reverse complement strand
TGTTGCGCGTTGCGTCCTTCTTGTCCTCGAACTGCCAGTACTCCTCGTCGTTTTCCAGGTCCGGGACCTGCCCGGCGTACCAGCGCTCCATCTCGGCGTAGAGCTCGGGATAGGCGGCCTTGTAGCCTTCGAGCATCTCCTTCCAGGCCGCTTCGGCCTTAGCGCCCTTTTCCGCGACCTTCTTCGTCTCCTCGTAGACCTCGGGAGAAACGTCGAAGAACTTCTCCGGGTCAAGGCCCAGCTCCTTCTTCAGCGCTGCGACGTTGTCCGCGCCAAGCGGCTCGCCGTGGGCGGAGTTCTTGCCGGCCTTTGCCGGGCAGTGCGCGCCGATGACGGAGCGCACCACGATCAGCGACGGCCGGGGGTCGGCCTTGGCATTGTCGATGGCGTCGCAGATGGCGTCGATATCCTCGCTGTCCTTCACTTCCTGCACGTGCCAGCCGTAGGCCTCGTAGCGCTTCATCGTGTCCTCGCGCAGGGCCAGCTCCACATTGCCCTCGATGGTGATGTCGTTGCTGTCGTAAAAGAGGATGAGCTTATTTAGGCCCAGTGTCGCCGCCAGGGCGCTGGCCTCGCCGGAGATGCCCTCCATCACGCACCCGTCGCCCATCAGGCAGTAGGTGTAGTGGTCCACCACCGGGAAGCCGGGGCGGTTGAACTTGGCGGCCAGGTGCTTTTCCGCCATGGCCATGCCCACGGCGTTGGCCACGCCCTGGCCCAAAGGCCCGGTGGTCGTCTCCACGCCCACGGTGTGGCCGTACTCCGGGTGGCCGGGGGTCTTGGAGTCGAGCTGGCGGAAGTTCTTCAGGTCCTCGATGGTAAGGCCGTAGCCGAACAGGTGCAAAAGCGAATACAGCAGCATGGACGCGTGTCCGGCGGAGAGCACGAAGCGGTCGCGGTTGCGCCAGGCGGGGTCGGCGGGGTTGTGCACCATGCGCTTGGCCCAGATGGCGTAGGCCTCCGGCGCCGCGCCAAGCGGCGTGCCCGGGTGGCCGGAGTTCGCCTTCTGGATGGCGTCCGCGGCCAGGGCGCGCATCGTGGAAATCACCTTGACATCGATTGGCTGCATACAGTATGTCCTCCCTTTAGCAATTGCGTTTTTCTATCGAACCGGGCCTTACGGCGCGGCAAGGGCTATCAGCGGCGCAAGGTCCACGCCCGGCGCGCCCTCGATCTGCTCCAGCAGCTGCCGCGCCAGCAGCTGTACGCCGCCAGGCACGTCGGACTCAAAGTTGATGGGCAGCACCGGGTCGTGCACGGAGAGCCGCGCCAGGATCAGCCCCTGCCCGCCGGGCAGGCGCACATTGGCGCGCACGCCCTCGTAGTCGCGGCTCGCGCCCCAGTCGCTGCGCTTCTCGATCCCTTCGCGCACGCGCGCAAGCACCGCCTCGCCCGCGGCGCGGAAGTCCGCCGCCGTGATCGCAAGGCGCACCTCCTTCTCCTCCGCCGGCTCCTCCAGCTCCGCGATCTTCCCCTCCAGGTCCTCCCCGTCCGCCAGCAGCGCCAGCAGCCGCGCCGCCATGTAGGCGCCGTCGTCCAGGAAGTGGTTGTCGGCAAAGGCGCAGTGCCCGCTCGTCTCGACCGCAAGCGGGCAGGTGACGCCGGCGGCGCACAGCTCCTTGGCCTTGTCGATCACGTTCTTGTAGCCGCGCTTGTAGCGCAGGTGCACGCCGCCCTTGCGCTCGATAAAGCGCGTGAGCCCGGCGCTTGTCACCGAGTCCGTCACGATCGTTGCGCCCGGGTGCTCCTCCAGCACGATGGCCGCCAGCAGCGCCAGCAGGCGGTTGCGGTTCATCGGCGCGCCGCCCTTGCCCACGATGGCCGCGCGGTCGCAGTCGGCGTCCAGGATCACGCCCGCGTCGGCGCCGCTGTCCCGCACCATGCGGCAAGCGGCCTCCATCGCCGCGCCGTCCTCGGGGTTGGGGATGTGGTTGGGGAAGCGCCCGTCCGGCTCGAGGAACTGGCTGCCGGACGTGTCCGCGCCCAGGGGCTCCAGCACGAGCCGGGCGAAGAACCCGCCCGAGCCGTTGCCCGCGTCCACGGCGATCCTGCGCCCGGCAAGGGGCCTCTCCCCTCGCCCGGCGCGCGCGCGCACAAAGTCCACAAGGCGCGCGGCGTACTGCGACAGGAAATCGACCTTGGGCAGGTCCCCGGCGTCGCAGGGCGGGACCGGCCGCATCGCCCGGGCGATCGCCTCGACCTCCTCGTGCTCCAGGCCCCCGTCCTTGGTCACGAACTTCATGCCGTTGCGCTCGTAGGGCAGATGCGAGGCCGTGATCATGATCGCGCCGTCGCTGGGCAGGGCCAGCACCGCCTCGAACATCGCGGGCGTCGCGCACAGGCCGAAGTCCACCGCGCGCGCGCCGGCGGCGCGCAGGCCCTCGGCCGCCGCGCGCAAGAGCGCCTCGCCCGTAAGGCGCGGGTCGCGCCCGAGCGCCACCAGCGGCTCTTCCTTCCCCGTGCGCGCCTTCAGGAACCCGGCAAAGGCGTAGGCCGCGCTGCGCGCCTCCTCCGGCCCGAGCGTAACTCCCTTTCCCATGTCGATGGCAACGCCGCGCAGGTCGCTGCCGCTCAAGAGCTTTACGTCCTTTTCCATGGCCCTTCCCCCTTAAAACCGGTTGAAGGAGACGACTTCCTCCAGCGCCTTCTTCTCCCGCGTCGGGTGCTCCGCCGGAACGCCGATGGAAAACAGCGCGTAGATCTTCCAGCCCTCGGGCAGCTGCAGCACCTTGCCCACGCGCTCGGAGGTGGCGTTGCCGTTGGAGCCGATCCAGCAGCCGCCGTAGCCCAGGGCGTGCGCGGCGTTGAGCATGTTGCAGGCGGCCGCGGCGCTGTCCTCGTTGGGACAGGCGGCGTCCGGGCCCATGGCCACCGCCACCACCACCGGCGCCTCGGCGATGAACTTGCCGTAGTCCGTGGCCTCGGCCACGCTCCTGCGCACGCGCGCGTCGGTCGCGACGATGAACTTCCAGGCCTGGCGGTTGACGCCCGTGGGGGCCAGCCTGCCGCAGTTGAGGATCGTGCGCAGGTCCTCTTCCTCTACCTTGTCCGCGGTGTATTTGCGCACAGAGCGCCGCGTGCACATCGCCTGAATCGCATCCATGTTTTTGCCTCCTTCTATACTTTTCCAGCGAGAAAAGTCGCTGTCGGGTCTTTTCTTTTACGCCAGCGGCGCAAGCAGCGCGTAGACGGGCGCGAGCAGCCGGAAGCCGCGCGCGATCTCCTCGGCGTAGCCCGGGGAAAAGACGTTGTCCTTTAGGCCGTCGTCGTGCTCAAAGTACACGCTCTTTTTGCGGTAGAGCGCGTCGCACCCGGGCGGCAGGGGGACGGGCGGCTCAAGGCGGCGGTAGTCCTCCCCGCCGAGGGCGAACGTTTCGCGCAGCTCCGGGTCGCTCAGCGCCCCTTCGAACTCGTCCGTTCTTTGCAGGATCGCCTCGCGTATGCGGCGGGCGCGGGCCGGGTCGCGGTCGTAGAACCCCGCGCCGTAGCAGCAGCCCTGCGGCCCCAGCGCGCAGTAGAGCCCGAAGCTGCCGCTCTTCTGCCGCCCGGCCGGGCGGAAGGAGAGCCAGGCGTGGTCGCGGTAGGGCGTCTTGTCGCGCGTAAAGCGCGTGTCGCGCCGGATGCGCGCCAGTATGTGCCCCGGCCGCTGCTCCATGCGCGCGTCCACCATGAGCGCCGACGGGACAAGGCGCTCGGCCAGGTCCAGGAGCGGCGCGCGCACCTGCCGCTCGTACACTTCCTTCGTGGCAAGATAATAGGCGCGGTCGTTGTGCAGCGCCAGGCCCACGTAGTACTGCAGCATCTCCTCCGTCACGCCGCGGAAGCCTTCCTCCGACACCATACTCCCTCCTCTTTATCAAAATTCGCCAAAACCCCTTGCAACTCCTTCCCCGCCCGCCAAAAAACGCGCCCCGCCGTCTTTTCCCGGGAAAAGCGGCGGGGTGCGGGGGAAAGACGTCTAGCGCTCGTCCGTGCCGCGGGGGCGCTTGCGGACGGTGGGCTGGTCCTCCGCCTCGGCGGCGCGGCGCGGCGGCGTCTTGTAGACCGTGGGCGCGTCCTCCTCCTCGGCGCTCGTCTGCGGGCGGGAGTACTCCGTGGCCGCGCGGCGGATCTCGTCCCGCATGCCGTACGGGTCGTCATACCCACCCTGGTAGGGCGCCCCGCCTTGGTAAGGCTCCCGGCCCTGGTAAGGCGCCCCGCCTTGGTAAGGCGTCCTGTCCGGGTACGGCGCTCTGTCCGGATAGGACGGCGTCTCGTCGCGGGGCGCGGCGCTGTAGTCGCCGGTCACCTCGCCCCGGGCGCGGCGGCGTCCGGCGCGCACCTGCAGCCAGATCAGCACCAGCACGCAGGCGACGATCAGCAGGGCGATGGAGATGAGCAACATCAGCATAAAGGGGGAAAGCCCGCCGGCGGTGACGGTCATGATGGGCGTGGGCGTGGGCTCCAGGGCCAGCATGCCGTTTCCGGCGCTGCCCTCGCCCGCCTCGCCCGGCGCGGGCGTCTCCTGCGCCGCAACCTCGATGCGCACGGGGTCCGTGATGCGCTGGACGCTGGTGCCGTCCACCAGCGTGCCGGTGACGGAGAAGAAGTACTCGCCCGTCTCCTGCACCTGCACGGCGATGGGCAATACCTGGTCCCCGGCGGCCAGGGAGGACACGGTCTGCACCACCTCGCCCGCGCGGTCGGTGACGGTGATGTTGCTGATGGGCGAGAGCCCGGCGTTGCGCAGCACCAGGTTGAACGTGACCTCGCCCGGGGCGGAGAGCGCGGGCGTGTTGGCCGTGACCGAGACCTGGAAGTCCTCTGCCGAGGCCGCGCCGCCCACGCCCTCGACCTCCACGCGCACGGCGTTGGACTGCGTGACGTAGGCGCGGCCGTCCTTGTCGCTGGCGCGCACGGTGAAGGCGTAGCTCAGCGTCTCCACGGGCTTGATCACCTTGTTCCAGCTGTAGGCCTTGCCCGCCTCGATCTGCGCGCCCTCTATGATGGTGCCCAGCGTCGCGTCCTCGATGGTGGCGCTGGGGAAGTCGACGTTGCCCTCGTTGACCACGTTGCAGACCAGGGTCACGCTCTGCCCGGCGTCCACCAGGGAGTCGTCCGCCTTGAGCGTCACGCGCAGCTCCGGGTTGTAGACGGCGATCTGCATCTCCTCCAGCACATAGACGGTGCTCTGGTCCTGGCCGTCGGCGCGGTAGGTCAGGCGCGGCACGGAGGTCTTGTCCTCGTCCACCGTCACCTGGGCGGTCAGCTCGCGCATGTCGCCGGGGTAGAGCGCGTCGATGCTGCCGACAAAGCCCACCTCCGGCATGTCGTCAAAGACCTGCACGTCGCGCAGCGTCACGCCGCCCTCGTTGGACACGCGGTAGGTCAGCGTCACCTTCTCCCCCTTCTGCGCGCTCTGCGAGGAGGCGCTGCGGGAGAAATTCACCTGCGGATCGGCCGAGAGCGGGTCCACGAACAGGGAGCGCGTCACGGTGCTGCCGTCAAAGTCGATGTAGCTGACCTCGATCTCCAATTCGCTCGTCAGCGACTGCAGGCTCATGTGCAGCGGGTCGGAGCGCACGAAGGTCGAGGAGCGCGCGCCGACGCTCTCCACCGCGGCGATGCGCTCGTTTTCATAGCGGAACTCCAGGCGGTCGATGCTCTGGCCCGGCGCGCCGTTGCGCACCGAGACGTCGATCTCCAGCACCACAAAGCCGTCCTGGTTCTCGGCGGGCTTGAACTCGGCGGCAAAGTCCGCCGTCTGCTCCTGCGCGCTGACGACGAAGCCGTCGCCCGCGGCCAGGTACACCCCCGTCTCCTCGGCCAAGGCCGAGGGCAGGCAGAGCGCGAGCGCGCACAGCAGCAGCATCATCGCCAGCGCCGCGCGCCCCCCTCGAACAACGCGATCTTTCATATGCAAACGGGCACACGCCCGCCACCTCCTCCAAGCGGCGCAAACGCCGCGGCGTTCATCCACCTATTTTACCGTGCGCGCAAACGCTTTGTCAAGCAAGCCCCGGTTAAAGCCGCGCTCCCCGCGCCGCTTTTCCCGCCCCGCCGCGCCCGCGCGCCCTCCTCTCCTCCACCCTCCTTATCTATATACGACGCCGCCCGCCCCCGCGCTTCACCGCCCCGCCTTCACGGAAAAAAGGAGCATTGCGGCAGAGGCGCAATGCTCCTTTTTCAAGCTTTAGCGGTTAATCCGCCAGGCCCGCGTTGAGCTCATCCAGGACGGGCTGCACGCGCGGCATCATTTCCTCGATGAAGGCGTCCCACTCGGCCGCCGGGTCGCAGTTGGGATCGGCCAGGATCTGGGTCATGCGCTCCTTGGCGTCGGAGCCGAAGGTGCCGTAGCGGTCCTTATTCGGGCCGGAGAAGGTGCTCATCTCGTAGTCCAGGGGCTTAATGGTCGCCTTGCCCTCGGCCATCTTGTCCCAGACGATCTGCTGCAGGTCGTACTGGAAGGAGATCTCGGCCGGGTTGCCGGTGGGCGCCAGGCCCGCGGGGCTGGCCTCGTTGAAGGCGTCGTTGACGTAGGGGCTGATGTAGGTGCCGGTCTCCTCGTCAAACTCCCACAGGATCTCCACGTCCTCGGGATTCTCGCCGGTCACTTCGTAGTCCACGCCCTCGATGCCCAGCCAGCGCAGGCGGATGCCTTCGGTGGTGTTCAGGTAGTTCCAGAACATCAGCGCGCGATCCATCTTCACGTCGGTGATGTTGTGGTTGAAGGCGGTGACGGTCCAGTAGTCCTCGGTCTGGGTCATGTACCAGTTGCCGTCCATGCCGTAGACGACGGCGGGAGCGACGTCCTCGCGCTTCTCGATGATGCCGTCGCGCATCATGTCGGTGGTCCAGCTGTTCATGGAGCCGGCCACGTTGTAGGCCGCAAAGGCCAGGCCCGCCTTGAACATATCATCGGCCTCGGTGCCGGTGAAGGAGATGTTGTCCTTGTAGATCAGGCCTTCCTGATACATGTTGTAGGTCTCCACGACCGCAGCCTTGTACTCCTCGGTCGCGGCCGGCCAGATGTACTGCCCGTCCACCTTGATGTAGGAGCAGGTCTCGTTGCCTTCCGCCGCGGGGGCGTTGAGGAAGGTCACAGCGCCGTTGGGGAAGCCCCAGGTCGGCAGCACGATGCCCGCGTTGGAGACGCCGTTTCCGCCCGGATCCTGCGCGATGATGGCGCGGAGCAGTTCCTTCCACTCCTCCCAGGTGTACTCGTTATCCTCCTGGTAGAGGCCCACGGCCTCGGCCCAGTCCTTGCGGATGACGTAGTAGGAGGTGTAGACGTTGTCGATCTCCGGAGGATTGTTGCGGTTGGCCGGCCAGCAGTAGAGCTCGCCGTCCACCTTGTAGGCCGCGACGGACTCCGAGGTCTGGTAGAACTCGTACAGCTTTTCATAGGGCGCGACCTTTTCCTCGGTGATCGGGGCGAAGGCGCCCTGCTTGGCCCAGTCGAAGTACTCGGTGGACGAGGCGGCCTTCAGGTCCCAGTTGATCAGGTCGGGGGCGTCGTCGGTGGAGACCCAGGTGCGGATCTTCTCGTTCCAGTCGCCCCAGGAAACCGGAATGTACTCATAGGTCAGGTTGAACTTTTCCTTGACGAACTCGTTGCGGGCATGGTTGCCGTGCTTTTCCGCATCGAGCACGTTCTGCGAGAGCACCACGGGCTCCAGGTCCGAGCCCTCGGCCGCGGGCGCCTCGCCGCTATCGCCGCCATCCGCGGGCGTCTCGGCCGCGGGTTCCTCTGCCGGGCTCTCCGCGGGCGTCTGCGCCGGGGAGCAGGCCACGAGCGACAGCACCATCAGCAGCGCCAGGACCAGTGTCAACAGCTTCTTCATGTCGTCTCCTCCTTCTGTATTGGGGTCTTATGTCAGCCCCGGAACGGGGCGCATAATTCGGTCGTTTGCCTTACTCCTTCACCGCGCCCAGCGTCATGCCGGAGAGGAAGTAGCGCTGCAGGAAGGGGTAGAGGCACATGATGGGGGCCATGCCGATGATGATGGAGCTCATCTTGATGGCGTCGCCCTGTATGTCGGGCTTGGCCTGTCCGGGGATGTTCTGCGTGGCCATCATGTTGACGTCGTTGATGATGGTGCGCAGCACGTTCTGCAGGGGCCAGTTCTCCACGTGCTTGACAAAGAGCATGGCGTTGTACCACTCGTTCCAGCGCTCCACCGCGTAATAGAGCGTAAATGTCGCAAGCAGCGGCAGCGACAAGGGCAGGATCACGCTCCAGAGTATGCGCAGGTCCGTGGCGCCGTCGATCTTGGCGCTCTCCTCCAGCGCCGGGGGCAGGGACTTAAAGTAGTTGCTGATGATCAGCATGTACATGATGTTAATGCCCGTGGGCAGGATCATGGACCACAGCGTGTCGATCAGCCCAAGGTCGCGGATCAGGAGGTAGAAGGGGATCAAACCGCCGGAGAAGTACATCGTAAAGACGATGAGGAAGCGGATGATCTTCCCGCCCGGTATGGGCTTTGTCAGCGCGTAGGCGCAAAATACGGTCAATACCATGTTGTAGATCGTGCCGATGACCGTGATCAGTATCGAGTTCTTAAACCCGTACCAGATCAGGCTGGACTGGAAGGTGAAGCTGTAGGCCTCCCATGTCACCTCCGGCGGCCAGAGCATCAGGCCCTGATAGCGCAGGTAGACGGTGTTGGGCACGAGCGAGACCAGGAGCGCATTGTAGAACGGGTAGAGGATGATGAGCCCCAGTATCGTCAGCAGCGTAAGCAGTATGAAGTCCGCGACGCCAAAGCGGCGGATCTTGTTCTTCTTTGCGATGTGCACATTGCCGTGTTTGTCCACGCGGGCGTGAACCTCTGCCATGATTGCCCCTCCTTTCTACAGGACCGTCTCCTGCCCGAGCGCCTTGGTCACAAAGTTCGCCAGCACGAGCAGTATGAAGTTGATCACGTTCTTGAACAGGCCGACAGCCGTGGTAAAGCCCATGTCCACGCCCGTGTTCTCCACGAAGCTCAGGCGGTAGATGTAGGTGTCGATGATGTCGCCCGTCTCGTACACCGGGGGCTTGTAGAGGTTGAAGATCTGGTCAAAGCCGCCTTCCATGACGGCGCCGACGCGCAGGACGAACTGTATGGCGATCATATTGATGATGCCCGGCAGCGTGATGTACCAGATCTTCTGGAAGCGGTTGCAGCCGTCGATCGTGGCCGCTTCATAGAGCGACTGGTCGATGCCGGCGATGGCGGCCAAGTAGATGATCGTGCCCCAGCCGGCTTCCTTCCAGATGTCGGAGATGACGAGCAGGCTGCGGAAGGCCGCCTTGTTGTAGAGCAGGTTCCAGTTGTCGCCGATGCCGGGGACAAAGATCTCGCAGACCTTGCGCACCATGCCGGTGGAGCCGAGCAGGTTGAGCATGATGCCCGCCATGACGACCCAGGTAAGAAAGTGGGGGAAGGTGTAGATGGTCTGCAGTACCCGCTTATAGCGCGGCATGTAGACCTCGTTGATCATGATGGCCAGTATGATGGGGAACGGGAAGCCGAAGAGTATGCGGTAGAACGAGATGATCAGCGTGTTGCGCAGCGCCGGAATAAACTCGGGCTCCGTCATCATGTACTTGAAGTGCTCGAAGTTGTTCCAGGGGCTCTCCGCAATGCCCGCGATCATGTAGTCCTTGAAGGCCAGCTGTATGCCGTAGAGCGGCACATACTTGAAGATGATGAAGAACGCCATGCACGGCAGCAGCATCAGGTAGATCCACCGGTAATCCCACATGACGCGCAGCGTCTTCTTGAAGGGCCTACGCCCCGCCTTGATCGATCGGGCTGTCAAGCTGCATTCCTCCTTCTGTAAGCCGTCGGTCCGCCTCCCAAGTCTGTGTTAAGAAGTCCGTTAACATTTGCTGTTTTTATATTACACTACGCCTCCTGCATTGTCAAGCATTTATGAAATATTTTTGTATTCTGTAAATCTTTACGCTTTATCCCGTAAACTACATCTCGAAAAATCCCTGAATTCTCGCATTTCTTGTTTTCTATCATGTTAACTGTTCATGAATGGGTCGTGAATCAATATTTCACACTTTAAGCCCGTTCAAGGTTTGAATGGACGACTCCGGTCTCAAATCGACGCGGATTTCAAACGCCCATTCGCCTTTTTCAGCGCAAAAACGCCCCGGAGGGGAACACCCTCCGAGGCGGGATCGGCGCTGTTTTTTCGCTTGAAAAACGCGCCAGCGGTCTTTCAAGCCATACGATATGCTCTCGGCGCTGGATTTAACGGGCAAACGAGCCGTACAGCTGCGCGCGACTCTCCTTGCGCACAGGGGAGCGTGACCGTCCTCGCGTTTTGTAAACTGCCGTCCATCCATTTCCGCGGGAAAGGCGGGGCGGGGTCATCGCGGCGGGAGGAGGGGCGCCAGGGTCTGGCGGGCGGCGAGGAGCTCGGCGGTGAGGGCGGGCAGGCTTTGGCGCAGGCGGCGCTCCAGGCGCGCCCCGGCGCGCAGCACCGTTTCGGCCTGGGCGGGGGTGAGCAGCCCGGCCTTGAGCGCCAGCAGGAGCTCGTCCTCGTCGCGGCGCTCGACGCTGCCGCTGCGCGGGTCGGCGACGATGTCGAGGAAGTAGTCGTCGAAGTAGGAGTCCGCGCCGCAGAGGCGGTTGCCGGCGGTGAGGTCGAAGTACAGCTCCATGGGCTGGCCCTCCGCGGAAAAGAAGGCGCTGCACCACCAGGGCTCTGCGCGCGGGGCGAGCTGCAGCCAGTCGCAGCCGGCGCCGCAGAGCAGGGCGCCGTCCGCGCGCAGCAGCGGCACGGCCGCCCGGTCCACGCGCAGCAGCGCCGCCACGCCCTCGCCGCCGAAGCCGCGGTAGGGCCGGAAGGCAAAGCGCGTCTCCCAGCCGCCGCGCCACTCGCCGCGGCGCAGCGTCTTTCTCTTGATGCACACGGGCAAGGCCGCTCCCTCCTTTTCCGGGCCCAAACAGTGCGCGGGAAGGGAGCGTGCCCCCTTCCCGGTCTTTCCCTTACTTGGTGCCAAAGAGCCTGTCGCCGGCGTCGCCCAGGCCCGGCACGATGTAGCCGTGGTCGTTGAGCTTTTCGTCCACGCAGGCGACGTAGATGTCCACGTCCGGGTGGTCGGCGCGCACGCGCTCGATGCCCTCGGGCGCGGCGATGAGGTTCATCATGCGGATGGACTTGCCGCCGCGGGCCTTGATGAAGGAGATGGCCGCCGAGGCCGAGCCGCCGGTGGCGAGCATGGGATCCAGGACGATGAGGTCGCGCTCGGCGATGTCGCCGGGGAGCTTGCAGTAGTACTCCACGGGTTCCAGCGTCTTGGGGTCGCGGTAGAGGCCGATGTGGCCGACGCGCGCGGCGGGGATGAGCGAGAGCACGCCGTCGAGCATGCCGAGCCCGGCGCGCAGGATCGGCACCAGGCCGATCTTCTTGCCGGAGAGCACCTTGGCGCGGCAGGGCGCGACCGGGGTCTCGACCTCGACCTCGGTCAGCGTCAGATCGCGCGTGGCCTCGTAGGCGATGAGCATGGCCACCTCGTTGACCAATTCGCGGAACTCCTTGGAGCCGGTGTTCTTGTCGCGGATGAGAGAGAGCTTATGCTGGATCAGCGGGTGATCCATGACGAAGAGTTTGCCCATGTCTAGCACTCCTTACGTAAAATATCGGAAAAACGCGCCAAAGCCCCTTGCGTGGGCCCGTTTCTCCCCTACTTGCTGTACTTCTTTTCGATCTCAGTGATGAGCGCGACGCGCTGGGCGTGGCGGCCCCCCTCAAAGGGCGTGTCGAGGAAGGCGTCCACGATCTCCATGGCAAGGCCCGGGCCGACGACGCGCTCCCCCATGGCCAGCATATTGGCGTCGTTGTGCAGGCGGGTGTACTTGGCGGAATAGGTGTCCGAGCAGACGGCGCAGCGGATGCCGGGGACCTTGTTGGCGGCAAGGGAAATGCCGATGCCCGTGCCGCAGAGCACGATGCCCTTTTCATACTGTCCGGCGGCCACCGCCTCGGCCACCTTCTGGCCGTAGACGGGATAGTCGACCCGCTCCGGGCCGTAGCAGCCCAGGTCCTCGAACGCCAGGCCGCGTTCCTTCAGGTGCTCCTCCACAAGGAGCTTGAGATGATAAGCGGCGTGGTCGCTGCCAATTGCGATCATGGTCGCTCCCCCTTTCGTGTATGCGCTTCGCTTCAAGTATACTCCAAATTTCGCCGCGGCGCAAATCGTTTTGCCGGATGAAACGGCGCGCGCTTCACTCCTGCGCGGGTGTATAGGCGGCGCGGATCTCCTCCGCCCGCTGCGGGTAGAGGCGGATGAGCAGCACCGCCAGCGCCAGCTCGATCTGGTCGAGCGTCTGCAAATAGACGTTGGCGTCGCCGCCGAAGGGATCCTCGATGTCCTCGTCCCTGCCGGTGGCATAGCCAAGGAGGGTATGGGTCTTGTCGGCGGCCTCGGGGCAGAGGGCGAGCACGCGGGCCTTGTGGCTGCGGGACATGGTGAGAACGAGGTCGGCGTCCTCGATCATGGCCCTTGTGAGCTGGCGGGCGCTGTGGTTGAACAGGTCGCCGCCGCGCTCGGCCATCACGGCACAGGCGCCGTAGGAAGCGGGCAGGCCCTCGTCGGCGTCGGTGCCGGCGGAGCGCGCCTCCAGATCCCGGATCTCCAGCGCCTCGGCCATGCAGCGCAAAAGCTCCTCGGCCATGGCGGAGCGGCAGGTGTTGCCGGTGCAGACAAACAGCAGGTTCACGGGCGGTCCTCCTTTTCCTCGTCTTCCTCGTCGGCGCGCACCACGGCAAAGCCGGCGGCGCGCTCCACGCGGTTCATCACGGCAAGGCCCACGCCAAAGAGCGACAGGCCCTCGGCGTAGACGGCGGTATAGCCGCGCGCGTCGGCCTCGCGCAGGGCGGCAAAGAGGTTGTGGGCGTAGTCCTCCGGCTTTCTTCCGGCGTCCAGCGCCGGAAGGCCGCCGTAGAGGGCGCGGTTCTCCTCCAGGCACAGCACGCAAGGGGCCGCGTCCTCCTTGGCGTGTTTTCGGACATAAGAGGCTCTGGCTTTGTCCGTGCCAAGGACCACGACCACGCGGGCCTTGGGGGCGTAGTGCTTGTGCTTAAGGCCGGGAGAGAGCGCCTTTTCCCCCTCGGGCAGGGGCTCCATCACGCCCTTGCCCAGGGCCACGGGCTCCCCCAGCGCCTCCTCCAGCATCTCGCGCGTGACGCCGCCGGGGCGCAGCAGCACCGCCGGGCCGCGGCTAAGGTCCACCACCGTGGACTCCAGCCCGACCTCGCAGGGCCCGCCGTCCAGGATCAGCGGTATGCGGCCGTGCAGATCGTGGTAGACGTGCTGGGCGGTGGTGGTGCTGGGGCGGCCGGAGAGGTTGGCGCTGGGCGCGGCCAGGGGGCCGCTGCGGTCGATGAGGGCGCGCGCCGCCGGGTGCGCGGGAAAGCGCACGGCGACCGTGTCCAGCCCCGCCGTGACCTCGGGCGGTATGGCGGGGTCCTTGGGCAGGATCATCGTCAGCGGGCCGGGCCAAAAGCGCCGCAGCAGCACCTGCGCGCGGCGGGGCACGTCCCGGGCGACGTCTTTCAATTGTGAAATGTCGCTGATGTGCACGATCAGGGGGTTGTCCGCCGGGCGGCCCTTGGCGGCAAAGACGGAGAGCGCGGCCTTTGCGTTGCGGGCGTCGGCGGCAAGGCCGTAGACCGTCTCCGTGGGCAGGCCGACAAGACCGCCTGCCGCAAGGATGCGCGCGGCAAGGTCCAGGTTTTCGTTCGTGGGCGGAAGTATGCGCGTTTCCATGTCGTTCCCCCCTTAGCCCACGTCCTCCGCCGCCAGGCGCGCGGTCTGGTCGGCGAAGACAAGCGCGTCCAGCATCTCGTCCATGTCGCCGTTGAGGAACTGGGGGAGCTTGTAGAGCGTGAGGTTGATGCGGTGGTCGGTGACGCGGCCCTGCGGGTAGTTGTAGGTGCGGATGCGCTCGGAGCGGTCGCCGGAGCCGACCTGGCTCTTGCGGAAGGCGGAGACGGCCATCTGCTGCTCCTGCTGCGCCTTGTCCCAGAGGCGGGCGCGCAGCATGCGCATGGCCTGCTCGCGGTTCTGGATCTGGGAGCGCTCGTTCTGGCACTGGACGACGATGCCGGTGGGGATGTGGGTGATGCGCACGGCGGAGTCCGTGCGGTTGACGTGCTGGCCGCCCGCGCCGCCGGCGCGGTAGGTGTCGATGCGCAGGTCATTTTGGTTGATCTCGATCTCCACGTCGTCCACCTCCGGCATGACGGCGACGGTGGCGGCGGAGGTGTGGATGCGCCCGCCGCTCTCCGTCTCCGGCACGCGCTGCACGCGGTGCGCGCCGCTCTCAAACTTTAAGCGCGAGTAGGCGCCCTGCCCCTCGATGCGCAGCGAGAGCTCCTTGACGCCGCCAAGCTCGGTCAGGTTCTCGTCCAGCGTCTCGGCCTTCCAGCCGCGGGCGTCGGCGTAGTGGCTGTACATGCGCGTAAGTTCCGCGGCAAAGAGCGCCGCCTCCTCGCCGCCCGTGCCGGCGCGTATCTCCAAGATCACGTTGCGCTCGTCGTTTGGGTCCTTGGGCAGGAGCAGCAGCTGCAGCCGCTTTTCCAGCTCCGCCTCCCGGGGCTCCAAAGAGGCGATCTCCTCTTTGGCCATGTCGCGCAGGTCCGCGTCCTCCAGCATCTCGCGCGCCTCTTTTAGGTGCTCCACCGTCTCGCGGTACTCGCGATAGGCCGCCATCAGCTCCTCCATGTCGGCGTGTTCCTTCATCAGGCGGCGAAAGAGGTCCATGTCCGCCACCGTCTCCGGCTGGGACAGGCGCACCTGTATCTCGTCATAGCGCGCGGCCAGCGCTTCCAGCTTCTCCATCATGTTGACCATGCCGCTCCTCCTTCTCCTTTTCCGTACAAATCCGCCGCGACCACGCGGTCCAGGCCGTTGAGATCCTGAAAGACCTGCGTGTTCCAGGCGGAAAAGATCTGCCGCACCGCCGCTGCCTGCGTAGAGCCGATCTCCAGGATCAAATAGCCGCCCGGCCTTAGGTACTCCATCGCCTCGCGGGCCAGGCGGCGGTAAAAGTCCAGCCCATCCTCGCCGCCGTAGAGCGCCAGGGCCGGCTCGCGGCGCACCTCGTTTTGCAGGTCCTCCATGTCCGCCCGGCTCAAATACGGCGGGTTGCAGGTGATGATGTCAAAGCGCCGCCCCTTGGGCACGGCGGCAAAGAGATCGCCCTGCCAGAACTCGACCTTAACGCCGTTTTGGCGCGCGTTCTCCCGCGCAAGGCACAGCGCGTCCCCGCTGATGTCCGCGGCGGCATAGGCGAAGTCCTCCGTCTCGCAGGTCTTGGCAATGTCGATGATCACCGCGCCGCTGCCCGTGCAAAGGTCCAGGATCTGCTTTGGGCTCTCCTCGCCATGCAGTATGGCCAGATGGGCGAGCGCGGCGAGCGCGAGGCTCTCCGTGTCCTGCCGCGGTATGAGCACGCGCTCGTCCACGCGCAGCGTCACGCCGCCAAAGTCCGCCCGGCCGCGGATGTACTGCAGCGGCTCGCCCGCCGCCCGGCGGCGCACCGCGGCAAGGAAGGCCGCCTCCGCCGCCTCGTCCACCTCCGCAAACAGGTGCATCGCCAGCTGCGTGCGCTCGATGCCGAGCTCGTCGCACAGCAGCTGCCGGGCGTCCCAGTCGGCGTCCGGGGAAGGGGCGAGCATCTCCCGCCCCTTGCGCCACAGCTGTCCGGCCTTCATTCCGCCGCCTCCGCCTCTTCGGCGCGCTCCTCCGCAGGCGGCGCTTCGGCGCCGTCCGGCGCGCTTTGGGCAGTTTCATCCGCGGGGGCCGTTTCCAGCAGGCCGCACATCTCCTTTTCCCTCTCGGTAAAGGGGATGTCGGCGGCCAGCTTCATGGAGACGATGGCCACCTCCAGCATATCGTCCGTCGGCTCCAGCGCGGTCAGGCGCTGCAGCTGCATGCCGGGCCAGCGCAGGGCGCGGGTAAAGGGCGTGTCGTTGCGGCCCAGGTACTGCAGCAGCTCATAGCTCAGGCCCGCCACCACCGGCAGCAGGGCGATGCGGACGAGCACGCGGGTGAGCGGGTTGTCGTCCAGGCCAAAGACGCCGGCAACGGAGGTGACCAGGATCGAGATGACCATGACGATGAGCAGAAAGGCCGTGCCGCAGCGCGGGTGCATGACCGGGTACTTGCGCGCGTTTTCCACGGTGAGCTCCTCGTCGTGCTCGTGGGTGTAGACGGTCTTGTGCTCGGCGCCGTGGTACATGAAGACGCGCTTGATCTCCTTCATGCGGGTGACGGCGGCGATGTAGCCAAGGAAGAGGCCTATGCGCACAAGGCCCTCCAGCAGGTTGATCAAAAGCGTGTGCCCGGGCAAAAAGTGGCCCAGCAGCGAGCCCAGCAGCGACGGCAGCACAAAGAACAGACCCACCGCAAGGACGATGGCCAGCACCACCGCGCAGAAGATGACGATGTCGTCCTGGCTGCGCCCGGTGACGCGGCTGAGCCACTTCTCAAAGCGGCTGGGCTCCTCCGTTTCTTCCTCCTCGCCCATCATCTGGGCCGAGCGGGTGATGGTGTTCATGCCCGTGATCAGGCTCTGCACAAAGGCCGCCACGCCGCGCACCACCGGCCAGCCCAGCGCCTTGTGGCGCTTGGCGGCGGGGACGATGTCCTCGACGTGGGTCTCGATCCTGCCGTCGGCGGGGCGGCGCACGGCGATGGCCAGGCGCGTGGGCGCGCGCATCATCACGCCCTCCATCACCGCCTGGCCGCCGATGTAGACCTTTTCCGGCTTCTTTTCCCTATGTTTCATGGCAAAAACCATTTCCTCCCTTCGCCGGGGCCGCAGGCCCCTCAGACTGTCGAAAAAGTAGGGCTGTTCGCTTGGGGATGCATGAAGGGGCCGCGGCCCCTTCATCTTCAATCCGCAGCGGCGGCGTGTACGCCGCGAGGATGTCGGCCCGTAGGGCCGCTTTCCTTTATCCGCCCCCGGCCGTGCCCGAAGGGCACAGGGGCTTCCGGAGGGGGCGAAGCCCCTGGAGGGCCGTACAAGCCGCAGGCTTGTTAGGCCCGGAACCCCGGGCCGCCGCAGGCGGCACGGGGCGCAGGCAGAGGAGCGATTTCGCAAGAAATCGCTTCCGGTATCCCGGGCGCCCAGCGCGCAGCGCGCGGCGCCCGGGATGTCCCTCGCAAAATTGCGCGCAATTTTGCGAAACCACATTTGGAGGTTATGCCGATGTACTGGAATCGCCCCATGGAAACCATCGACCGCGAGTCGCTGGAGCGCATTCAGCTCGAGCGCCTGCAAAAGACCGTCCAGCGCATGTACACCAACGTCGCCTTCTACCGCGAGCGCATGCAGAAA
>CALWKN010000275.1 GCA_944381265.1 uncultured Clostridia bacterium | reverse complement strand
CCCCCGCCCCCTATTTCTTCGTGTGCGGCCGGAAGAGCAGGCTGGCCAGGTAGCCAAAGACGATGGCGGCGGAGATGCCGGCGGCGGCCGCGGCGGCCCCGCCGCTCAGGGCGCCTAGCAGCCCCTGCTCGGCCACGGCCTTCTTCGCGCCCATGGCCAGCGTGTAGCCAAAGCCGGTCAGCGGCACCGTCGCCCCGACGCCGGCGAACTGCACCAGCGGCTCGTACAGGCCCAGCGCCGTCAGCGCCACGCCAGAAACCACGAACATCACCAGGATCCGGGCGCTGGTCAGCTTCGTGTAGAGCAGCAGCAGCTGCCCGGCGGCGCAGATCAGGCCGCCCACCAGGAACACCTTTGCGTACATCATGCTTCCGCCTCCAGGCGCACGGCGTGGGCGATGGCCGGGATCGTCTCCCCCTGCTGGCTGGTGGTGGGGCTCATCAGCGCCCCCGTTGCCAGCAGCAGCAGGCGCCGCGCCTCGCCGCGCCGCAGTTTCTCCATCAGCCAGCCGTTGAGACAGCAGGCCGAGCAGCCGCAGCCGCTGCCGCCGGCGTGCGCGTCCTGCTCCTCCCCGTAGATGGCGCAGCCGCAGTCCACGTACCGCCCCTGCAAGCGCAGGCCCGCCTTTTCGCACAGGCGCAGGAACAGCTCGGCCCCGATGCGCCCCAGGTCCCCCGTCACGATCAGGTCGTAGTCCTCGGCGCGGATCTGCAGGTCTTCCAGGTGTGCGCAGAGCGTCTGCGCCGCCGCCGGGGCCATGGCCGCGCCCATGTTGTTCATGTCGCTCTGGCGCAGGTCCTTCACCCGGCCGATGGTGGCGGCGGTCAGGCGCACCGCCCCCGGCCCGCGCTGCAGCAGCGTCGCCCCGGCGCCCGTCACCGTCCACTGCGCGGTGGGCGGGCGCTGACCGCCCAGTTCCAGCGGGCTGCGGTACTGCCGCTCGGCGGTGGCAAAGTGCGAGCAGGTGGCGCACAGCGCCCGCTCGGCGTAGCCGCCGTCCACCAGCGCCGCGCCCAGCAGCAGCGCCTCGGCCATGGTGGAGCAGGCGCCGTAGAGCCCGAGGAAGGGCGCGCCCAGCTGCCGCGCCGTGTAGCCCGAGGAGACGATCTGGTTGAGCAGGTCGCCGCCGAGGAAGACGAAGGCGTCGCGCTGCGTAAGGTCCGCCTTCTTCAGCGCCAATCGTGCCGTGCGCTCGAGCATCGATGCCTCGGCGCGCTCCCAGCTCTTCTCGCCCAATGTGTCGTCCGAAAACGTCTCGTCAAACGTCGCGCCCAGCGGCCCTTCCGCCTCTTTCGGCCCGGCAAGCGAGGCAAAGCCCGCCACCGCCGGGCGCGAGGGGAAGAGCAGGCTCTGCCCGCCGCGCCGTCTCTCCGCCATTGTTTCACCCCCCAAATCCGTGCAGGAAAAACAGGATCAGACCGTAGAGCACCGAGGCCGTGATGCCGTAGACCAGCACGGGGCCGGCCACGGCGAACATCTTGGCCCCGACGCCCAGCACCAGGCCCTCGCGGCGGAACTCCATGGCCGGAGAGACCACCGAGTTGGCAAAGCCGGTGATGGGCACGATGGAGCCGGCCCCGGCGAACTTGCCCAGGCGGTCGTAGACGCCAAGGCCGGTCAGCAGCGCCGCAAGAAAGATCAGCGCCGTGGAGACAAAGGCCGAGACGAGCTCGTCCGAAAGCCGCAGCGGCCCGCTGCCAAGGTCGCGCAGCGCCTGGCCCAGGCAGCAGATCGCGCCGCCGCTGCAAAACGCGCGCAGGAGCGCCTTTGCCGCGTCCGCGGGCCCGCTGCGCGGCAGGACCTCGCGCACCAGCGCCTCATACTCCGCCTCTTCCCTCGTTCCATGCTGCATGTTTTCCATCCTCCTTCAGCAAGCCCGCCACGCGGCGCAGAAAGACCGCGTCGCGCATGGCCGGGCGCGTCAGATGCAGGCGGGCAAAGCGCCACCACAGCGCCAGCAGCGCCGCCGCCGCGCACAGCGCCAGCAGCGCACAGAGCACCTTCCGCCTCTTCCGCAACGCGCCCCGCCTCCTTCTTCCCCGCTATTCTCCCCCGCGCCCGCGTCTCTATGCGCCCGAAGCGAAAGTTTTCCGCAGCGGGCGGAGGTTTCTTTGCTCGTATTTCATGAATAAAGAAGAAAGAAAACGAAATGCAAGGAAAAAGGAAACATGTAAGGAAAGCGGAAGCGGGCCCATGCGGGCCCGCCTGATCGACGTCGGGGGAAGTCTCCCCCGACACCCCCTCGCTCCCCTGCACCCCGTCCGCCGGCAGGGAAAACCCGTCCCTTTTGCGCAAGACGGGGCGTCCCCCTCTTTTCGGCTCCGCCGATTGCTCGAAGTCCAGACACAAGCAGAGCTTGTGTCTGGACTTCGCCCCGGGGGCGAGGGGGCTTCGCCCCCTCGCGCTCCCCCCCTCCCCCCGCCGGGGAAGCGCAATCGCCTTGCCATACAGCTTTCCGCCGGGGACGGTGCCCCCGCGCGAAGCAGATGATGGGCGATAGCCCATCCTGCAAGCGCGGGAGGGATCGCAGCCGCTTTTTTTCGGCTCCGCCGACTGCTCGAGGTTCGCCTACAAGCAGAGCTTGTAGGCGAGCCTCGCCCCGGGGGCGAGGGGGCTTCGCCCCCTCGCGCTCCCCCACTCCCGCCGACAAGGAAGCGCTAGCTCCTTGCCATACGTCCTTCCGCCGGGGACGGATGCCCCCGCGAGAAGCACACAATGGGCGTCAGCCCATTCTGCGAGCGCGGGAGGGCCATCCGCTTCCTGCTTTTCCGACTTCCCGCCGGGGAAACGACCCCGCGCGAAGCAGACCATGGGCGTCAGCCCATTCTGCAAGCGCGGGCGCTACGCTCTTTTTCGGCTCCGCCGA
>CALWKN010000274.1 GCA_944381265.1 uncultured Clostridia bacterium | reverse complement strand
TTCCGCAGCGCTTTGCGCCGCTTCCGCCCGCTCTTTTTCTTCTCGAGCGCCGCGGAGCTCAGCCTCCAGCTCCCGCTTCGACGCCTGTGCCGCCGCAAGCTGCTCCTCGGCCTCCCGACAGGCGGACTGCGCCGAATCCCTCTCCGCCGTTCCGTGCGCGAGGATCGCTTCCATCTCCTCCTTCGCCCTCTGCGCTTCCTGCGCGCGCGATTCTGCGTCTCTTTTCTCCTCTTCCGCCCGTTTCCGCGCCGCCTCCGCTTCTGCAAGGCGCGCCTCCATTCCCGCTTGCGCCGCTTCTGCCCGCTCTTTTTCTTCTCGAGCGCCGCGGAGCTCGGACTCTAGCTCCCGCTTCGACGCCTGTGCCGCCGCAAGCTGCGCTTCAGCCTCCCGGCAGGCGGTCTGCGCCGCCGCCGCGCGCAGTTCCGCCTCCCGCAGCGCGTCCTGTGTCCGTTCCTTTTCCGCCGCAAAGCGCGCCTCCGCCGCCCGCAGGCGCGACGCGATCTCCCGCTGCGCCGCCTGTGCCTGCGCACCGGCAACTTCCAACTCCTGCAAGCGCGCCTCCATGCGCTTCCGGGCCACCTGTTCCAACCTGGAGAGCACGTGCATCTTTGCCAATGACGCCTCCGCCCCCGCACGTCCCTCCTTCTCCGCCGCGCAGCGCGCATCCATATCCCGCAGCGCGATTTCCGCCTTTTCGCGCCTTTCTTTTTCCGCCGCGGCAGCCTTTTCCGCAGTCTCGCGCGCTTTTTGCGCCGCCTCTATGCGCGCCTGCGCGTCCGGATCCGCCTCTGCCGGATGCGGCACGACATTTTGCTCTTCCCGCATCGCCTGCGGCGCGGATCCTGCCTGTGCCGCAGCCGCCTGTGCGCGGCGCGCTTCCACTCTTTTCAATACCGCCTGCAGGCGTTTCTGCGCACAGAAGAATAAGATATTCTCGTTTTGAGGCAGTTTTTCATCATGGCGCAGCAGGCCTTCCACCGCCTCTGGCAGCCGACCGGACAGCAGGGCGGCGTACCTCGCATAGGCAAAAGCAAAATTTTGCGCCTGAACGACGGTGGGAAACACGATCTCCAGCTGCAGCGCGCCGTTCGACAGCACCGCTGTATTGCCGCGCACCACAGCCGACATTGCCTCATAGCGCAGCAGGCGAAGCGCCCGCTCCCCGCCGGCGTAATGCGCCAGATAGGCGGGCAGGAAGGCCGTCTCGCCTGCGCCGCAGCGCACACACCGCTGAGAGGCCAAAAAGGCCCCGAGCGGCGCATCCTTCTCTAGCACAAGATCGCGCGTCATCGCGGAAAAGGCCGTGCGCACGGGCTCCTGCTGCAGAAAACGCCCGGCGAGCGACAGCGCCCAGATCTCTTCCCGCGGCGCAGGGGCGGCCTGCATCTGCGCCGCGCCGCGCAGACGCCGCGCGTTTTCCCACTCGATATAGTCGCAGAGACCCCGATTCAGCGCCGCCTCCTCCGCGCAGGAAAAGGCCGCGTCTGCCTGTGGCAGGGGCCAGAGCTCCGGCGCTCGGGGCGCGTCGTTTGCAGGGTCATGCGCGGTTGGATTCGATTTTCCGTGAAAAACCTTGGCCAGCCAGGTCACAATACACACCTCCGCCGCAATGTTTTCTGCCGCATCTGTGCAGCGTCTCTTCCGCTGTCTTCTCCCGCATATTCCGGCAAAGAAAAACATGTCATTTCGCGTTGCGCAATGTAAAAAAATCTATGGGAATGCCCACAATGTACAACAAAGCAACGCAGCAGACAACACCTGTATTATATCGTACATTCCCGATTTTGGCAACGATCCGCGTGTCCCGGTTGCGTTTTTTCACGCGCGTCCGGCCTTTGTCATGGCGCCCCTGCGGGAAAAATGGAAGTAGCCGCGCCCTGCGGGGGCGTCAGGCGTTGGAGAAGAGCTGCTCGATGACGGCCTCCATGCGCTCGGACATGGACTCTTCGTCGGCGGTGACGGCGTAGAGCACCAGCCAGTCGAAGGCGTTGCGCGGGTCGAGCAGCGGCATGCCGCAGTCCATGAGCATGGCGTTGAGCGCGTACCAGTGGTCGTCCAGGCGCTGCTCCGGGGAGAGGTAGTCCTCGTCCGTCTCGCGATACTCGTCGTCCACCACGTTCTCGGTGATGATGTAAAAGAGCAGCAGCAGCTTTCGCGGCACGTCGGCCTTGCGCAGGCGGATGTTCTTCAGCGCCGTGGTGTTGGGCCAGTTGCTGCGGATCAGGCGCTGGATCACGCTCATGTCCCCGCGGCTGCGGCCGGTGGGCATCTTCATGCGCAGGTACAGGTCCATCACCGCCTGCATCGAGTAGTCCGGCTCGTCAAGGCCCGTCCACTCCGGCACCGGGTGTACCAGACGGTCCAGATACCTGCGGAAGTAGGCGTAGGCGCGCAGGTGCAGCGTACCCAGGTTCAGCAGGTTCTTTTCGTAGCAGGCGCGCAGCTCCGTTTCGTCGTGCGCCTGCAAAAAAGCGCTCTGCAGCTCGTGCGTGAGGTGGGCGGTGCTGTGCTCCGGGACACTGTCGGGCTTGCGGATGGGCGGCAGCGCGGCAAAGAAGTCCCGCGCCCTGGCGTAGGTCGCCCCATTGCGCAGGAACCAGGCGTAGACAACGTCCCGCCCCTCGCGGTAGTGTATGCCATAGTCCGTGCAGTGGCCGAGCAGGAGATTGGCCTGGGATTCGGACAGGCCGAGGGCGAAGGCGACGTGGAAGATCTCCTCCCGCCGCGTGGGCTTGGCCCGGCCGGAGAGCCAGTTGCGCACCACCTTTGCCACGGTGCCGGCGCTGGCGCCGGGGTCGTCGGCCAGGAAGGCGTCCGTCAGGCGCTGCTGCAGATCGCCCGCGGGATAGAGGCTGCACAGCAGCTCCGGGAAGGTGCGCAGGGCGAACTGGCCGTCCCGCAGGTGCTGCGCCACCACCGCCGTGTTCATCTGGCCGGAACCAAGGCGCGCGTGCTCCAGCCCGGAAAGGTAGGTAAAGTTCATGGACCGCCGCTCCCCCTTTTCCCCTTGCGAAAATCCGTCGTATACAGGGATAAGTATAGCAAATCATGGCGTTTCTTGCAACGGAACTTGATAACGCGAAGCGCCCTTCCGCGCTGTCGGGATCGTGTCAGAAGCTGGCGCTTTTGTGCAAGAAATGGGAGGGGCACATCGGCTATACTCGGATGCGGGAAAGGGAGGATATGCACCCATGAAGATGACATTCAAGACGACGATGACGGCCTGTTTCATCGGCTACATTGTGCAGGCCATCGTAAACAACTTTGCCCCGCTGCTCTTTGTCACGTTTCAAAGCAGCTACGACATCCCTTTGAGCGAGATCACGGCGCTGATCACGGTGAACTTCGCCGTGCAGCTGGTGGTGGACCTGCTCAGCGCCGGGTTTGTGGACCGCATCGGCTACCGCGCCTCGGCGGTGCTGGCGCATGTGCTCTCCGCCGCAGGACTCCTGGGCCTGGCCTTTTTGCCGGAGATCGCGCCCGACCCCTTCTACGGGCTGCTTGCGGCGGTGTGCGTCTACGCCGTGGGCGGCGGGCTGCTGGAGGTGCTGGTCAGCCCCATCATGGAGGCCTGCCCCACCGACAACAAGGAGAAGGCGATGAGCCTGCTGCACTCCTTCTACTGCTGGGGCCACGCCGGGGTGGTGCTGCTCTCGACGCTCTTTTTCACCGCCTTTGGCATTGACAATTGGAAGATCCTGGCCTGCGTCTGGGCGCTGGTGCCGATATGCAACACCGTGCTCTTTGCCCGCGTGCCGATCTACTCGCTGAAGGCGGAAGGGGAAAAGGGCCAGAGCCTGCGCGAGCTCTTCCAGAACAAGCTCTTCCTGCTCTTCCTGCTGATGATGGCCTGCGCCGGGGCCAGCGAGCAGAGCGTCAGCCAGTGGGCCTCGACCTTTGCCGAGCAGGGCCTGCGCGTCAGCAAGACCATCGGAGACCTTGCCGGGCCCATGGCCTTTGCCCTGTGCATGGGCACCTCGCGCCTGATCTTCGGCAAGTACGGCGAGAAGCTGGACCTGGACCGCTTTATGCAGGGGAGCTGCCTGATGTGCATCGCCGCCTACGCCTGTATCGCCTTTGTGCCCTGGCCGGCGGTGGGGCTGATCGGCTGCGCGGTGTGCGGCTTCTCGGTCGGGATCCTGTGGCCGGGCACGTTCAGCAAGGCCGCGGCCACGCTGCGCGGCGGCGGCACGGCGATGTTCGCGCTGCTGGCGCTGGCCGGGGACCTGGGCTGCTCCGGCGGGCCGACGCTGGCGGGCTTCGTCTCCGACGCCGCGGGCGGCGACCTGCGCACGGGGGTGCTGGTGGCCATCGTCTTCCCGATCCTGCTGCTGCTGTGCTCGCTGCTGCTGATGCGCCGCGCCCGCGCCCAGCAGACGGTCTAAAAGCGCAAAAAGCTCCCCGCGTCTATGAACAGGCGCGGGGAGCTCAGGCTGTCGAAAAAGTGGGGTCATTCTCTTGGGGATGCATGAAGGGGCCACAGCCCCTTCATCTTCAATCCGCAGCGGCGGCGTGTACGCCGCGAGGAACGGTTCCGTAGGAACCGTTTCCGGTATCCGGCGCGTTGTGCGCGCAGCGCGC
>CALWKN010000273.1 GCA_944381265.1 uncultured Clostridia bacterium | reverse complement strand
TGGGCGCGCGAAAGGGGCTGCGCCGAGTTTGGCAGCGACTGCGAGCTGGACAACGAAGAGAGCGCCGCGTTCCACGCCCGCATGGGCTTTGCCGAGGTGAACCGCATCCGCTGCTTCTGCAAGCGGCTCTAAGCCCCCTCCCGGGCTCGCAGGCAGCGGCGCGGTTAACGCGCGAAAAGAAGACCATTCATATAGACATAACCCTCAGCGCTGAATGCCGCGTTGCCGCAGACGAAGGCAACCTAAGGGGTTGTCCGCCGCGGAGACGTGCACGGCCCCGATCGAGGATCGACGCGACGGGCATCCCGGGCTTGCAGGATGGGCTGGCGCCCATCGTCTGCCTCGCCCGGGAGAGGCGGCGGTCAGCTCCCAGGCAAAGGAAGCGCAAAGCGGCGGGGCCTCGTCCGGGAGGCCCCGCCGCTTCTTTCTCGTTCCTTCGATCGTGGGAGGTCGCTGGCGGGTGGGCAGGCAGGCGTAAGGATCTGACGCCTGGGCAGCAGCGCCATGGCCGCCCGGACGGCGGCGGTGGGGGCGGCGAGGCCGCCTGTAGACTTTGGCAGGACGCAACAAGGGCGGGCCCGCGGACGCAACGGGCGAGCGAGCGCGCAGCGCTTCCTATTCCCGCTCCAGCGCCTGCCGCCGCAGGACCTCGGCCGACAGCGCCGTGCCCAGCGCCCCCGGCGCCTTGAGCGGCACGTCCACGATGCGCAGGGTCTCGGCGTCCTCGCCGTAAGGGAGCGTCACGCCGCTGACGCCGTCGGGGAAGAGGGCGATGGAGGAGCCGATGCAGGACCAGCCGGCCCAGGCGCCCACCGGCACCGGGCCCACGCTGCTCACCCCTACCGTGGCCACGCCGTACAGGCGCGCCAGGCGCGCGTAAGGGGCGTACCACTCCGCGCCGTAATAGGCCCGCGCGCAGTTCGGCGGCACGGCCCAGGCGCAGGGCGAGAGCACGATCTGCGCCCCCATGCGGCAGAGCGACTCGGCCAGCACCAGGGAGGAGGCCGAGTTGTCGGCGCAGATGCTCACCCCCAGCACGCCCAGCTCCGTCTCGGCCACGGCCAGGCGGTCGCCGACCTGGTAGCAGGGGCCCTCGACGTCGGTCAGCAGGTTGATCTTGCGGTGGACCAGGCGCACTTCGCCCTCGCGGTCCAGCAGCACGGCGGCGTTGTAGGTCTTCCCGCCGCATTGCTCCGTCAGCCCGGCGCAGACGTAGATGCGGTTTTCCCGCGCCGCCGCAGACAGCGCCTGCGAGCGCGGGCCGGGTATGGGCGCGGCGTCCTGCGCGGCGCGGGGATTGGCCCAGCCCAGGTCCAGCGTCTCCGGCAGCAGCGCCAGCTCCGCCCCCTCCTGCGCCGCGCGGGCGATGCAGTCGGCGGCGCGGCGCAGGTTCCCCTCGGCGTCGCCGTAGTTTACGCGCATTTGACACATGGCGATCTTCATCGTTGTTCTCCTCCTGAAATACGGAATTTTTCGCTTGAAAGCCGGGCGCGGGCGTGCTACAATCTCCTGCGGAACGAAGAGAAAGGCGGGAACCACTGTATGTACGAAGAGCGCTTTGCCATCTCCTCCCACGACGTGGACCCTTTGGGCGCGCTGCGGCCCGACGCGCTGCTGCGCCTGATGCAGGAGACGGCCAACCACCAGATGCGCGACGAGCGCCCCTCCTACATGGAGCTGTTCGAGGCGGGCAAGGCCTTCCTGCTCAGCCGCATGGCGGTGGAGGTCTACGCCCCTTTGCACCAGTACGAGCAGGTGTGCAGCGCCACCTGGCCGGCGGGCGGGCGCGGCGCGGCGCACTACCGCTGCAGCCGCATCGCGCGCGGCGATGAGATCATAGCGCGGGGCTTTGCCCACTGGGCGCTGGTGGACGTGCATAGCCACCGCCTGGAGCGCGTGGGCGAGACGCCGCTGCACTACTCGGACGGCCCGCTGGAGGAACTGCCGCAGATCCGCTTCCGCCTGCCGGAAAATCTCACGGAAGTGGGGCGCCACACGGTGCTCTACCACGAGACGGACGTAAACCGGCACCTGAACAACACGCGCTACCTGGACCTGCTCGTGGACTTCCTGCCGGAGCGGGAGAGCCACCTGATGACCGGCTTTTCCCTGCACTACGCCAGCGAAGCCCCCTTGGGGGAGACGCTGACCGTGCTGCGCAGCGAGGCGGCGGAAGAAGCGGACGGCGTCCTGCTTCGCTCGTTCCGCACGGTGCGAAGCGACGGGCGCGTCAACCTGGAGGCGATGGTGCGCCTTACGCCCCGCGCCCGCTTTGCGCAATAGCATCCCTTTAAAAACGCCCCGCGAAGTCTCGGCTTCGCGGGGCGTTTTTCTCACTTGCGGATCACCTGGATCAGCGCCTGGGTGCCCTCGTCGCCGCCGCCCTGCGCATTGAGCGCGTCGTACTTGTCGCGCACGAGCTTGAGCACGTCCAGCGGCAGGCCGCGGTCCGCGGCCTCCTCCAAGGCGATGTTCATGTCCTTGATGAAGTGCTTGACGTAGAAGCCGGGGGCGTAGTTGCCGTCGATGATCTTCTGGCCGTTGTTGGTCAGCTGCCAGGAACCGGCGGCGCCGGTGGAGATGGCGTCGAACATCTCCTGCGGCTTCAGACCGCAGCTCTCGGCATAGGCGATGGCCTCGCACACCGCGGCGATGCAGCCGGAGATGGCGATCTGGTTGGCCATCTTGGTGTGCTGGCCGCAGCCCGCGCCGCCCATGTAGCGGATATTGGTGCCCATGGCGGCAAAGACGTCCTGCATCTTGTCAAACGCCTCGCGGTCGCCGCCGACCATGATGGCCAGCGTGCCCTTCTGCGCGCCGACGTCGCCGCCGGAGACGGGGGCGTCCAGCGCGGACAGGCCCTTTTCCTTTGCCGCGGCGTAGATGCGCTCGGAAAGGCGCGGGCTGGTGGTGGTCATGTCGATGAGCACCGTGCCGGGGGCGGCGCTGTCCAGTATGCCGCCGGGGGCGAAGTAGACCTCCTCCACGTCCTTGGGATAGCCGACGATGGTGATGACCACGTCCTGATCCTTGGCGCAGGCGCCGGCGCTCTCGCACCACTTCGCGCCCTCGGCCAGGACGCCGGCGGCCTTTTCCTTGGTGCGGTTGTAGACGCTGAGTTCGTGGCCCTTCTTCATCAGGTTGCGCACCATGGGCGCGCCCATGACGCCCACGCCGATAAATCCGATCTTCATCTCTTTGCCCTCCTGTGTTTCTCTTTCGCCGCAAAAACGGCGGTTCCATCCCTTATTATAGCGCAACAGCCCCGCCCCGCGCAAGGCCGCGCCGACCGGGCTGCCCCACCGGGGTTTGGCTGCCCCACCGGGGCCACGCCCCACCCCACATCCCTCAACTCCGTGGAAACGCTGCGGGGGCGCGGCGGGTCTGCTGCGCAGCCCCTTGGCCCCCACCCCGTTTCCACGGGGCCCCCGCAAGCGAATTCGCCCCGCCTTGCGGCGAAGCGAATTCGCTTACGGCGGCCGGGGACCTTACAACAGCGCGACGTCCAGGAAGCGCAGCGCGCGCACCCAGTCGTAGCGGCTGAGGTAGTGCGTGCCGGGGCGCAGATGGTAGCCCTGCGCGCCGCAGACCACGCGCCTGCCGGCGCTTGGCAAGGCCGCGTCTTCCGGCAGCGCCTCCCGCCCAAGCAGCTTCCAGGCCGGGGCCGACAGGGCCAGGGCGAGGAACTCCGAAGCGGGGTCGGCCCACTCGTCCTCCGAGGCGGAAGAGACGTAGAGCGGCCGCGGCGCGATGCAGGCCAGGAGTTGGTGCTGCTCAAAGGGCAGCGCCGCCTCCCGCCCGGCGTAGCGGGCGTAGGCCTCGCAGAACCAGTAGGGGAAGCGCTCGGTGATGTCGCGCACCGTCTCGCCCTTCTTGCCGCGGGTGACGGCCGCGCCGGAGCAGCCGCTGTCGTTGGAGACGGCGGCGGCAAAGCGCGCGTCCTGTGCCGCCGCCCACAGCGCCGTCTTGCCCAGGCGCGAGTGGCCCATGACGAACACGCGCCCGCCGTCGATCTCCGGCACGGTCAAAAGGTAGTCCAGCGCGCGCATGGCGGCGTAGGCCCAAAGGCCGATCTTGCCGGACGCGTCCGCCCCCTGGCGCGGGAAAAAGGCCGCAAGGCCGTCGGAGAAGTCGCCGTTGTCGCGCGTGACGTCCTCATAGCAGAACACCGCCAGCGCATAGCCGTGGTCCACGATTTCTTCGATGGGCTGGTAGCCGGCCGTGGCGTAGGGCGTAAAGGAGATGTAGAGCGCGCAGGGCGCCTTTTCCCGTCCTTTAGGCAGCACCAGGTGCAGCGGGAAGGCGAACTCCCCCTTTTCCAGGCGCAGCGTCAGCCGCACGCGGCGGTGCTCCGCCTTCCCGGCCCAGTCGTCTTCCCTGTCCGCCTCCACCACGGCCGAGACGGGCACGGGCGGCGGCGTTGTGCCAAAGCAGTGCGCGGCATACGCCGCCAGCGTGCTTTCGCGCCAGGCGGGGAAGTCCGCCGCCGTCATCCCTTCGGGGAACAGATCGGGCAGCGCCCGAAGCGTGCTTTCCTGTGCAATGTTCATGGAAACGACCTCCTGTATCTGTCTATTTGCCCGTGCTGCCAAGCTCCCCCGTCCCCCGCTCGGAGGGGATGGCGCGCAGCGCCTCCGGGGCGATCTCGCACACCTTTGTCCTTGGCACGGGCAGAAGGATCGCCTGGCAGATGGCCTTGTCGATCGGGTAGAGCACCACGTCCTGTCCGGCAAAGAGCGCCTCCTTGCCGGGCTTTATGAAGACGAGTGGCTTGTCGTTTACGTTGGTCAGCGGGATCATCCACTCGCTGCGAAAGCCGGAGTCGATCACGCCGCAGCGCTGGGCGATGCCGCGCGTGCCGGTGGAGCCGCGCTCCTGCAGCTGAAAGTAATACTCCTTGGAAAAGGCGCTGAGCAGGCCGGTGGGCACGCGGCGCGTCTCCAGCGGCCGCAGCAGCAGATAGTCTTCGTCAAAGGCGGCGTAGATGTCGTAGCCCGCGTCCTCCTCCCGCTTGGAGGGGATCACCGCGTCCGGGCGCAGGCGGGCAAAGTACAGCGTTTCCATTTCCTTCTCTCCTTCGTCGCAAAGTCCTCCAAAGATGCGCGTCTCCCTTCGTTCTCCCCCTGGCAACGTTGGTGGCTGATGCAGCTGGTGGGCATCAACGTGGTGCTGGTCCACGGGGGCGGGCCGGAGATCAACGCCATGCTGAAGAAGATCCAGAAGGAGAGCAAATTCCTCA
>CALWKN010000272.1 GCA_944381265.1 uncultured Clostridia bacterium | reverse complement strand
TTCGGGTTCGCTTTATTGAAGTCGGGTGAGGCTGCGGCCTCCCCCGACACCCCCTCGGGGCCCCCCACCCCGGCCTCCTCGTTCTCCTGTTCGAACGTGCGCTGCAGCCGGATGGGTGGGCGGGCGGGCCCGCAGAAGCACGAGCGAGCGTCGTTCCCGTTCCCCTCTTTGTAGACATTCCCCCTTAACCTGCGTGATATCGATACAACAAAACCTCTCTAGTGGAAATCGACGTTCTTAACGCGATCGTGCCCCCTGCCTTAACCGCCCCGACTGCAAAGCGCTGTTCTGCGCCTTGCACGCTCCGACCGCGCAACGAAAAAGTCCAAAGTCTGTTTATACAAACTTCACCCCCGCGCCGATATTCCGCTCCAGCTATTCTACGCGGAAGCGAACCCATACGGGTTCGCCTGATGGAAGTCGGTGGAGGCTGCGGCCTCCCCCGACACCCCCTCGGGGCTCCCCCGCTCCGGCCTCCTCCGTATACTGTTCGAACGTGCGCTGCAGCCGGATGGGCGGGCGGGCGGGCCCGCGGAAGCACGAGCGAGCGCCGTTCCCGTTCCCCCCGACAAAACAAGGCCCGGGCAATGCCCGAGCCTCATCGTATGCAGGTTTACTTCAGCACTTCCTTGGCCGCCAGCACCAGGAACATGTAGTTCGAGGAGCCGCCGCCCAGCACGTACTCCATCTGCTGCCAGAGGAAGGGGAACTCCAGCAGCTCCGGGAAGTCGGGCCGGATCAGCGCCGTGCCCGAGACCACGCCGCCGGGCGTGTAGGACCAGTCGGCGCGGTTGATGCCGTAGGCCGTGGTGGTGGACTTGGCGCCCACGCCCGAGGCGAACGACGAGGTGTTGCTGCCCGGATGGCAGCCCAGCACGAAGTTCAGCGCGTCGAGCATCAGCTCCTTGCCGAAGATCTCCGGGAACGCCTTGTGCAGGAAGTAGTACTGGAAGCCCAGGCGCTGGATGTCCCAGCCCGCGCCCCAGATGTGCGGCCGGTAGGGAATGCCGTAGGGCGTCTCGGCGCTGAGCGCGTCCATCTCCCGCTTAAGCGTCACCATCGCCTCGCGCAGCGCGGCGGTAAAGCCCGCGTCGTCCACTTCCTTCACCGCGCGGCAGGCGATCCAGCCGACCTTGCCGGCGTTTGCCGCGATGAAGGCGGCGCTGTCCAGCAGGTAGGCGCGGTACTTCTCCTCCTTCGTGGTCAGGAACAGCTCCACCGCCGCCTGCACCTTGGCAAGGCGCGCTGCGTCCGTCTCCACGCGCGTGACGTCGTAGAGCTCGCGCGCCGCCGCAAGGCTGTCCGCCGCCAGGCCCTCGTTGAAGCCGCGCATGGCCCGGGCGCAGGCCGCCAGCTCCGCCGCGGAGGTCAGCTCCCTTGCCGGGTTGTCCTCGGTGAACACCCAGCGGTCGTCCGCGTTGCCCGGCACGCCGTCCGTCATGGCCGTGGGGTCGCCCAGCAGCACGTACTGCCTGAGATTATTGGCGATGATGCCGCGGTACAGCCGCCCCAGCGCCTTGTACGCGCCCACCACCGACAGCAGGCCGTGCTCGATCTGCTGCAGTATGTCGTTCTTGCCGTCCGGCTGGTGGATCTCCACGACGTGCTTGTCCTGATCGATGGTCGTCTCGTCCCACTGGACGTTAAAGGCCTCGTAGGCCAGCGTCAGTATGTAGCTCTCCCCGGCCTGGGACTCGATGCGCAGGTCGAAGTCGCCGGCGTCGTGCCAGCCGCCGCAGCCAAGGCCCGGCACCGCGTCGCCCGGCTTGTACTTGCACAGCGTGGACGGCCCTTGCGCGTAGCCGTCGATGTGGTTGAGGTCCGTGGGCGCCATGCGCGCATCGTCGCTGTGGCAGTGGCCGTGCCAGACGCGGTACTTCTCGTTGACGCGCATATGGCACATCTGCACCGGCAGGAAGTACTCCAGCACCGGCTGCCAGACGCCGCGGTCGTAGACGTCCTCGCCCAGGCGGAAGATGGCGGACTCGCTGGCGCCGTAGCGCACCTTGTACAGGCCCGGCTCCGTGACGTCGCTGAAGTCGAAGCGCAGGTAGTTGTAGCGCAGGAAGCGGCCCCACTTCTCGCCCTCCATCTCGCGCACGACCGTCTCGCCCGCCTCGCCCACGCGCAGTAGCGCGGCCTTGCCGGCGCTCTCGTCGCGGCCGTCCAATTCGACGATGGCCACCTTGCGCTGCGCCGGGTGGTAGCCCACCTGCGACACCTGCACCACCGGCGCGTACATCCAAGTTTCCACCACATTGGGCGTGATCTCCCGGACGATGGCGCCCCTGGTCGCGCCCACGGGCACCTCGGAGCTGAGCACGAACCAGCCGTTGTTGTGGTTCATGCGCCCGTCGTACAGGGCGATGTCGGCCGTCTTGCTCACAACCGCAAAGCGGCTGTAGGGGTCGTCCGGGCGGCAGATGAACTTGCGGCCGCTGGCATAGGGCAGCGCCACCAGGTCATCGGCCACGATCGGGCTGTAGCCCTCGCCCTCCAGATGCGCGCGATCGGCCTTGGCGCCCTCCAGCGGCTGCAAACCGCCGGCGATGTCGCGGTTGGCCTTCTGCTTCTTGGTCGGGGCGTTGGGCTGGCGCGGGAAGATGCCCTGCTTGTCGTCCAGTATCCAGGGCTTGCCGAACAGCGCCCCGGGGAAGAGCTCCATGTTAAAGCAGATCTTGCCGGCGAACTTCTCCGGTATGGGCGCGTCCAAATCGACGGTGACGACGACCTTCTCCCCCTCGCCGCGGACGGTGACGCTGTAGTCCAGCTCGCAGTCCGGGTAGATCATCGGGTTAAAGCCGCTTAAGTGGTTCTGCATGTCCGGGTAGTGCAGGCGGGTGGAGATGGTGTTCTCCGCCTCGCTGAGCGTGCGCTGGCCCTGCTTGGGCAGGGGCTGCCACTGGCCGGGCGTCTGCTCGAAGCGCAGGTCGCCGTTTGTGGCCACGCGATGCCCGTGCATCAGGATGCTGACGCCGCTCTGGTGGCCGGCGGGGTAGATGTCGTCAAAGGCCATGACGTCCACGCCCAGGTTGCGGAAATACCCGGCGCGCGTGTCCAGGCGGAATCCCTTGTTCTGTGCCATGTTCTGTGTTCCCCCTTGTTCCGCTCCGGCGCGTGTCCGCGCCGGGCGCTCTCCCCTTGAGGGTAACACACCGGGCTGGAATTGTCAATCGCGGGGTAGGGTGAGGAGGGTGGGGGGGGATGGTAGTATGGGAAGTTGGTATGGGAAGCGGAAGCGAACCCTTGCGGGTTCGCCTTGATTGAAAGTCGGGGGCGGCTGCGGCCTCCCCCGACACCCCCTTAGGAGCGCACTGGGGAGCGTAACAGGATTTTTTGAAGTCCATTCATATAGAGTTAACCCCCGCGTCGATATTCCGCGTTGGGGGCAGCAGCGCAGGGCGCGGCGGGGGTGCGGGGGAACCGAACGCGGGGGCGGTTTCCCTAGGTTAGGGGGATGCAACGGAACCTCGCGGTGCGAAATCGACGTTCTTAACGCGATCGTGCCCCCTGC
>CALWKN010000271.1 GCA_944381265.1 uncultured Clostridia bacterium | reverse complement strand
TATTATACCCGCTTTGCCTCAGGAACGCAACCGGGCCGCGAAATTTGCCGCCGCCGCTTCCACCACCGCGTCGGAGGCGCGCACGATCTCTTCCTCCGTCAGCGTGTGGTCGGCGGCGCGCAGCGTCAGCGCGATGGCCACGGACTTCTCCCCCTCGGCGATCGGCGCGCCGCGGTAGACGTCAAAGAGCTGCACGCCCTCGCACAGCGCCCCGGCCGCCGCCCGGACGCAGCGCATGACCTCGCCCACGGGCACGTCCTCCGCCAGCACGAAGGCAAAGTCGCGCTGCACCGCCGGGTAGCGCGGCATGTCCTTGACCCCGGAGACAAAGTGCTGCATCTCCTCCAGCGCCGCAAGGTCGATCTCCGCAACATACGCGCGCACCTTGCCGTCCATGGCCGCCATGGTGTCGGGGTGCACTTCGCCCAGCGTCCCCAGCAGCGTATCGCCCGCGCAGGCCGCCGCGCCGCGCCCGGGGTGCAGCCAGGGCGCCAGGTCCCCGGCCCGCGTCCAGCGCACGTCCTGCACGCCGAAGGCCGTGAAGATCGCCTCCGCCATGCCCTTTATGGCGTAGAAGTCCGCCTCCTCGCCGTAGAGCCCGACGCACAGGCTCGGCCGCTCCTCCGGCAGCTCCAAAAGCGGCAGGCTCTTGGGCAAAAAGCGCTTGCCGATCTCAAAGAAGGCCGCGCCCGCGTTGCCGCGGTTGGCATTCGTGGCAAGGACGCTGAGCATGGAGGGCACCAGCGTTGTGCGCATCAGGGAGTTCTCCTCGCCTAAGGGGTTCTGCAGCTTCGCCGCGCAGCGGTAGGGCGAGTCCGCGGGCAGGCGCAGCGCGTCCAGCCACTTGGGGCCGATGAAGGAGAACGTCGCCGCCTCGTAGGCGCCCATGCCGCAGAGCAGGCGGCGCAGCAGCGCGTCGCGCATCTGGTGGGCGGAGTTGGCGCCGGCTTCGGTCTTGCGCATCTTGGTGGAGGGGATGTGGTCGTAGCCGTAGACGCGCAGCACCTCCTCGGCGATGTCCGCGCCGCGCACGATGTCCTGCCGCCAGGCGGGGCTAAGGCACACGAGCTCGTCCCCCTCGATGCGCGTCTTAATGCCAAGGGAGAGGAGGATCCGCTTCATCTCCTCCATCGGCACCTCCACGCCCATGAGCGTATAGAGGTAGTCGGCCTTGGCGCGCACCTCGGGCAGGGGCTTTTCCTCCGGGTAGATGTCGATCACCCCCGGCACGACCTCGCCCGCGCCCAGGATCTCCATCAGGTGCAGCGCGCGCTGCAGCGCCGCTTTGCACAGGCGCTCGTTGACGCCGCGCTCAAAGCGGCCCTGCGCCTCGGTGCGCAGGCCGAGCGCGCGCCCGGCCTGGCGTGTGCAGGCGGAGTCAAAGCAGGCGGACTCAAAGAGCACGAGCTTGGTGTCTTCCGTGATCTCGCTCTCCTCGCCCCCCATGATGCCGGCAAGGCCCGTGGCGCGCTCCTCGTCCGCGATGACCAGCATGTTCTCCGTCAGCTGCCGCTCCTTGCCGTCCAGCGTCTGCAGCGTCTCGCCCGGGCGCGCGCGGCGCACGCGGATCTTGCGCCCGGCCACCTTGTCAAGGTCAAAGGCGTGCATGGGCTGGCCCATCTCCAGCATCACGAAGTTGGTGATGTCCACCACGTTGTTGATCGGCCGCACGCCGGCCTTGTGCAGCGCCTGGCGCATCCAGAGGGGCGAGGGCGCGATGCGGATGTTGCGTATGGCGGCGGCGCAGTAGCGGCGGCAGAGGTCCGGCGCTTCCACGGCGATGTCCACCAGGTCCTCCGCCTTCCCCTCGCCCTTTGCCCTGTAGTCCAGGGCCGGTTCCGCGACCTTGCCCCCGGTCACCACCGCCGCCTCGTGCGCAAGGCCCAGCATCGACAGGCAGTCCGGGCGGTTGGCCAGGATCTCAAAGTTCAGCACGGCGTCGTCCAGCCCCAGCACCGGGCGGATGTCCTGCCCGGGGACGAGGTCCTCGCCCCGCAGGATCAGCAGGCCGTGCTCCGTGTTGGAGGGATAGACGTCCGCGGGCACGCCCAGCTCCTCGCCGGAGCACATCATGCCCTCGGAGACCTCCCCGCGCAGCTTGCCGCGCTTGATGTGCACGCCGCCGGGCAGATGGGAGTCGTGCAGCGCCACGGGCACGAAATCGCCCGCCGCCATGTTGTCGGCGCCGGTGACGATCTGGATCGGCTCCTGCGCCCCCACGTCCACCTTGCAGATGTGCAGGTGGTCGGAGTTGCCGTGCGGCACGACGGAGAGTATGCGCCCCACGACCACGTTCGTCACTTCGGCGCTCAGGTCCTCGACCTCCTCCACGGCGTTGCCGTTCATGATCATGCGGCGGGCGAACTCCTCCGCCGGCATATCGATTGCCACATATTTCTTCAGCCAGGAAAGCGGTGCCAGCATCCCTTAGACCCTCCCTTTACCAAACTGCGACAGGAAGCGCAGGTCGTTCTCAAACAGCAGGTGCATGTCGGGCACGTTGTACTTCAGGTTCGTCACGCGCTCGATGCCGATGCCAAAGGCAAAGCCGGTGTACTTCTCCGGGTCTATGCCGCACATCTCCAGCACGCGCGGGTTGACCATGCCGGCGCCCAGGATCTCGATCCAGCCGGTGCCCTTGCAGATGCGGCAGCCCTTGCCCTTGCAGGCGGCGCAGGTGACGTCGACCTCGGCCGAGGGCTCGGTGAAGGGGAAGAAGGAGGGGCGGAAGCGCGTTTTTATGCCCTCGCCGTACATAGCCTGCGCAAAGGCGTCCAGCGTGCCCTTTAAGTCGCCCATCGTCACGCCCTCGTCGATGACCAGGCCCTCGCACTGGGAGAAGACCGGGCTGTGCGTGGCGTCCAGCTCGTCCACGCGGTAGACGCGCCCCGGGCAGATGATGCGGATCGGCGGCTTCTGGGAGAGCATGGTGCGCGCCTGCACGGGAGAAGTGTGGGTGCGCAGCAGTATGTTCTCGTTAAAATAGAAGGTGTCCTGCGCGTCGCGGGCGGGGTGGTTCTTGGGCAGGTTGAGCAGCTCGAAGTTGTAGTGGTCCAGCTCCACCTCCGGCCCCTCGACAACGGAAAAGCCAAGGCCGGTAAATATGGTGATGATCTTTTCCAGAGTCGACGAGAGCGGGTGGACGTTCCCGACCTTGGGCGCCTTGCCGGGGATGGAGATGTCCAGCGTCTCCTTTGCCAGGCGCGCCTGCTTTTCCGCCTCGTTCAGGGCCTGCTCCTTTTCCGCCAGCCACCCCTCGATCTCCTGGCGCAGGGCGTTGACCTGCTGCCCGACGACGGGGCGCTCCTGCGGGCTGAGCTTGCCCATGCCCTTGAGCAGCGCGGTCAGCTCGCCCTTGCGGCCGAGCACGGAGACGCGCAGCTGCTCGACCTGCGCGCTGCTCGCCGCGCCCTGCAGCGCTTCGCGCACCGCGCGCCGGATCTGCTCCAGTTTCTCCTGCATGATAGTTCCTCCCTCTTCTTTGTTCCCTTGCGTGGACGCGCCGGATCCCGGGGACGCAAAAAGCCCCCGCTCCTCCCAAAGACCATTGGGACGCGGGGGCCGATCGGCCCGTTTTCAGCGTGGTACCACCCAAATTCACCGCGATCCGCCGGGGAGCGCGGCCTCATTCCTGCGCGCTGTAGCGGGCGCACCCGGGACGGCTCCGAGGCGAACTTCGGCGCGCCCTCCCCTCCCCGTCCGCTTCCAGCCGATGGCGGACGTTCTCTTGCCGGATTTCCGAAGGGGCGCTTACTGCAACTCATCTCAGCCAGCCATGCACCGTTATACCACAACTTTCGCCCTTTGTCAAGGCATTTTGCGCGCAGAGCTTGACAGACGGGAAAATTTTGCTATACTCATAGGCAAAACAAGGAGGTGCCATGGCTATGGAATCGATCAACTCCATCTCTCTCCTGATGCACGTCCTGAACCTGGTGCTGGTGCTCGGCGTGCTGGCCGTGCTGGCGCTGGCCATCGTGGCCCTGGTGCTGTGCATCCGCAAGCTGTCCAAGAACTAGAACCTCGGCTTCGCCGACAGCCGAGCAAGGAGCGCAGAGCTTTCGCTCTGCGCTCCTTGCTCGCCGGGGTGCGGGGGGCTCCGCCCCCCGCACCCCCCGGTGCACGTTCGTGGGCGGTCGCCGGCGGGTGGGCAGGGAGGCCTTCCCCCGCTGTCCCCGGGAGGACGGACGCCGGGCTTTCCCGCGCCGAATCGCGGGCCGGACGACGCTCCGGCGCGATGCAAAACGCGCAGCTGGCGGGTGGGGCCCCGCGCAGCCTCCTGCGAGCCGGTTCCCCGTTCCTCTCTTGGATTCGGCTTCGCCGACTGCTCGTCCTTCTCTCACAAGCAGAGCTTGTGAAAGAAGGACGACCGGGGTGCGGGG
>CALWKN010000270.1 GCA_944381265.1 uncultured Clostridia bacterium | reverse complement strand
TGCGCCGCATACGCGACCTGCGGGAAGACAACGATCTGACGCAGCGGGACATCGCGCGGATCCTGCGCTGCTCGCAGGTCTGCTACTCGCGCTACGAGACGGGCGAGCGGGAGATCCCCCTGCGCGCGCTCGTGCTTCTGGCCGAGTACTACGGCACGAGCGTGGACTACCTGCTCGACCTGACCGACGACCCCCGCCCCTACCCGCGCAAGCGCAAAAAGAAGCCGTGAGCCGGATCTTCTCCGCTCACGGCTTCTTGATGCAAAAGGTCAGCGCAGCGCAGCGAGGAAGGCCGCAACGTCCTCTTCGCGCGTGGACCAGGCGGTGACCAGGCGCACGGCCAGCCGCCCCTCCCCGGCTTCGCCCCAGCGATGGAAGGCGAAGTCCTGCTCCAGGCGCTCTGTCAGCGCCTGCGGGAACACGGGAAAGAGCTGGTTGGTGCGCGTGGGGCTGACAAAGCCGTAGCCCGCCGCGGCGATGCCTTGGCGCAGGCGGTCGGCCAGCGCGTTCTCGTGCGCGCCGATGCGCTCATAGACGCCCGGGGCCAGCAGCGCCTCGAACTGCACGCCCAGCAGGCGGCCCTTGGCCAGCAGCCCGCCGCGCTGCTTGCGGGTGAAGTCAAAGCCGCGCGAAAGCTCCGGCTTGGGGAAGACCAGCGCCTCGCCAAAGAGCGCGCCGCACTTGGTGCCGCCGATGTAGAAGGCGTCGCACAGGCGCGCAAGGTCGGGCATCCCCACGTCGTTGCCCGCCGCCGCCAGGGCCGAAGCCAGGCGCGCGCCGTCGCAGTAGAGCATTAGGCCCCTTTCGTCGCAGACGCGCCGCAGCGCCTCGAGCTCCTCCAGGCTGTAGAGCGTGCCCAGCTCCGTGGGCTGGGAGATGTAGAGCAGCGCCGGGCGCACCATGTGGTGGTCCGTGTGGACGGCGCAGGCGGCGCGCACGTCCTCCGGCAGGACCTTGCCGTCCACGCCCGGCACGGTCACCACCTTGTGGCCCGTTGCCTCGACGGCGCCGGTCTCGTGGGTGTTGATGTGGCCGGTGTCCGCGGCGAGAGCCGCCTCGTAGGGGCGCAGCAAATGGGCGATCGCCATCTGGTTGGTCGGCGTGCCGCCCATGGTGAAGTAGACCCTGGCCTGCGGGCAGGCGGCGCGCTCGCGGATGCGGCGGGCCGCGGCGGCGCAGTGGGCGTCCTCGCCGTAGCCGGGCGTCGTCTCGCCGTTTGTGCGCAGCAGCGCCTCCATCACCTCGGGGCAGGCCCCGTCCTCGTAGTCGCAGCGAAAGCTGATCATTGCATGTTCCTCCTTGGCAAAAGCCTTCCCATTGTATGGCGGCAGATGCGCGCAGATCAGCCCTCCGGCGCGCCCATCTGCCTGCCCTCGAAGGCGGCGCGGCGGCGCACCTCGCCCATCAGGGCGTCGAACTGCGCCGGGTCGAGGGACTGCGCGCCGTCGCAGAGCGCGGCCTTGGGGTCGTTGTGCACCTCGATGATCAGGCCGTCGGCGCCGGCGGCGATGGCCGCGCGCGCCAGCGGTTCCACCATCCAGGCGATGCCCGCGGCGTGCGAGGGATCCACGATCACAGGCAAATGCGACTGCCGCTTGAGCAGCGGTATGGCCGAGATGTCCAGATTGTTGCGGATCATGGTCTCGAAGGTGCGGATGCCGCGCTCGCAGAGTATGACGTTGTCGTTGCCGCCGGCCAGTATGTACTCGGCGCTCATCAGCCACTCCTCGATGGTGGCCGAGAGACCGCGCTTGAGCAGGACGGGCTTCTTCGTCTTTCCCAGCGCCTTGAGCAGGCGGAAGTTCTGCATATTGCGCGCGCCGACCTGGAGAATGTCCACGTCCTCGAACTCCGGGATCTGCTCCTCGCCCATGATCTCGGTGACGATGGGCAGGCCGGTCAGGCGGCGCGCCTCGAGCAGCAGCGCAAGGCCCTCCGTCTCCAGGCCCTGGAACGAGTAGGGCGAGGTGCGGGGCTTGAAGGCGCCGCCGCGCAGAAACGTCGCGCCGCTGCGCTTTACGTCCCTGGCCACGGAGCACAGCTGCTCCTCGCTCTCCACCGAGCAGGGGCCGGCCATGACCTGGAAGAATCCCTCGCCGATGGTGCGCCCGGCCACCTGCACCAGCGTATCGCGCGGGTGAAAGCGGCGGTTGGCCTTCTTGTAGGGCTCGGTGATGCGGCGCACGTCGGCCACGACGTCGTTGGCGCGCAGCTTGTCCTCGTCCACGCGCGAGGTGTCGCCGATGAGGCCGAGGATCGTCGCCTCCGCGCCCTCGCTGTAGTTGATGCTCAGTCCCTGCGCCTGCACCTCGTCAATGAGCGCGCGGACCTTTTGCTCCGGCGCTTCATGCTTGAGAATGATGATCATACCGTTTTCCGTCCTTCCGTTCTGCCGTTTTGCCTGCCGCCGCGCGGGCGGAGGTTGGGGGCAGTATACACCGAAGCCCCCGCGCTGTCAAGCCGCGCGCAGCAGCATCCCCGCGCCGGCCAGCAGGCAGGCGGACACGTTTTCCATGCGCGCCTGCCGGAAGAACGCCGTGTTCAGCGCCGCCAGCAGCCCTTCCCGCGCGCCCGTCAACTGCCCCAGCAGCGCCAGCCCCACCGGCAGCAGCAGCGCCAGGCCCAGTCCCAGGCAGATCCCGCGTGCCCGCCCCGCGGCGCGCATCGGCAGCAGCAGCCCAAACCCCAGCGGCAGGAGCAGGGCGAGCGCCGCCAGCGCCCGCACGGCCGCCGACAGCGTCAGCCCACCCACGGCCAGCGCCGCCAGCAGCGCCGCGCTGATCCAGTCGCTGCGCCCTTTGACGCTCAAGGCGCTCCCCAGCAGCAGTCCCGCCGCCAATCCCATCTGCGGCCGCCGGAAGGCGAGGGACAGCGTCCCCAGAGGAAGCGGCCCGCCCAGCAGCGCCACCCCCAGCGTCAGCAGCGTTCCCAGCGTTAGGAACGCCCCCAGCGCCAGCGCCACTCCCCGGGGGCATGCCTTCTCGCCCGCAAAGCGCGCGGACAGCCCAGGTCCCAGGCCCAGCAGAAGTCCCGGCAGCAGCAGCGCCCAGCGCGTGCCGTACAGCAGCCCCGAGGCGCTCAGCGCGCATCCGGCGGCAAGCGCTGCCACGCATCCGATCCCACACCATTGCGCTTCTTTTTTCACGTTGCGACGTCTCCTTTTTGCGGCAGATTTTCTTATAACACGAGTATAGCACGTTCCTGTTTGTGTTGACAAGGCGCGGGCGGCGGGTGTATACTCAAGGCGAATTTCATACGCCAGGGGAGCTTGTGCGGCAGGCTGAGAGGAAGCGGACAGCTTCGACCCTTACACCTGAATTGGGTAATGCCAACGTAGGAAGGACCACGCCACGCGGCGGAGACTGCCCTTTTGCGCGCAGATCTCCGCCGTTTTTTCTCCCCGGAAAGGAAAGATCATGCTGGAAACCATGCTGCAGAACGTGCGCCAAGCCGCGCCGCTGGTGCACAACATCACCAACTACGTCACCGTCAACGACTGCGCCAACATACTGCTGGCCTGCGGCGCCTCGCCCATCATGGCCGACGACCCGGACGACGCCGAGGAGATCACCGCCGTCTGCAGTGCGCTGAACCTTAACATCGGCACGCTCAACGCCCGCACCATCCCGGCCATGGAGCGCGCCGGCCGCCGCGCCAACGCCCTCCATCACCCGATACTGCTCGACCCGGTGGGCGCGGGCGCCTCGAGCCTGCGCACGAACACCGCCGCGTGCCTGCTGGACGAGCTGCACATCGCCGCGGTGCGCGGCAACGTCTCCGAGATCCGCGCCCTGGCCGAGGGCGCCACGGCCACGCGCGGCGTGGACGCCGCGCTGGAGGACCGCGTGACGGAGGAAAACCTCGCGGAGGCCGCGGCCTTTGCCCGCGCCTTTGCCCGGCGCACCGGGGCGGTCGTGGCCATGACCGGGGCCATCGACGTTGTGGCGGACGCAGACCGCGCCTACGCCGTGCGCAACGGCTGCGCGATGATGGGCCGCATCACCGGCGCCGGCTGCATGCTCTCGGCCATGACGGCGGCCTACCTTGCGGCCAACCGGGAGACGCCGCTGGAGGCCTGCCTGGCCGCGGTCTGCGCCATGGGCGTCTGCGGCGAGATCGCCCGCGACGAGACGCTCCTTGCGCAGGCGGGCAACGCCACCTTCCGCACCCACCTCATCGACGCCGTCTACAACCTCACACCCGAATGCCTGAAGGAGCGTGCCCGCTATGAATTGCTCTAAAGAAAGCCTTCTGCTCTACGCTGTGACCGACCGCGCCTGGCTCGCCCCGGGCGAGACGCTGACAGAGCGCGTGCGCGCGGCCATCGAGGGCGGCGCGACGTTCGTGCAGCTGCGCGAAAAGGAACTGGACCGCGAGACCTTCCTGCGCGAAGGCCGGGGGATCGGCGCGCTCTGCCGGGAAATGGGCGTGCCCTTTGTGATCGATGACGACGTGGACCTGGCCCTTGCCTGCGGCGCGGACGGCGCGCACGTGGGCCAGAGCGACCTTGCCGCGGCGGCGGCGCGGGCAAAGCTCGGCCCGGACAGGATACTGGGCGTCTCGGCGCAGACCGTGGAGCAGGCGCTTGCCGCGGAGCG